>JBAWVS010000044.1 GCA_037147175.1 bacterium | reverse complement strand
ATAAAATTCAATGACAACAAGACTTTAACTTATGCTGCGTAACTCCTGTATTAATTGTGAGAAACGGATTTAAATATAATTTATTTTTCTTTGTCCCTAAAGACTTCGTAGTAAAGAATCGGAACGATAATCAAGGTTAAAATCGTAGCAACAACCGCACCGAACATCATTGCTATAGCAAGACCTTGAAATATAGGGTCAAGTATCATTACAAATGAACCTACAACAACAGCTAAAGCGGTTAATACAATAGGTCTGAATCTTACCGCACCGGCTTTTATGACTGCCTCTTTTAAACTGCTTCCCTCTTGTTGTTCAAGCTGAATAAAATCAACAAGCAGGATTGAATTTCTGACTATAATGCCTGATAGGGCAATAAATCCAATCATCGAAGTTGCGGTGAAGAATGCCCCGAATATCCAATGTCCTGGCAAAATCCCGACTAAAGTTAATGGAATTGGGGCCATTATGATTAATGGAGTTATAAAATTCTTGAACCACGCAACTACAAGCACATAAATCAGAACTAAAACAGCTGCAAAGGCTATTCCCATATCTCTAAAAACCTCAATGGTAATATGCCACTCACCATCCCACTTCATGGAATATTTGTTTTCCAGCCATGGTTGAACTGAATTGTATTGTTTAAGCTTATAACCTTCGGGAAGATTAAGTTTTTCAACTTTCTTTTGCATATCTAATATTGCATAGACAGGGCTTTCGTATTCTTGAGCAACATCACCTATTACATAAGTAACCCTTTTAAGGTTTTTATGATAAATTGTCTTGTCTTCAATTCCCTGCTTTTGTTTGACAAGTTCAGAAAGGGGAATAAAGCTTCCCCTATCAGTTGGAATACTTACCGCTCTTAATGATTCAATATCATCTCTTTGAGCCTGCGGCATTCTTACTAAAATCTCGACAGGTTCTTTTTCGCTGTTCAAGTGAAGCAATCCGACAGAAGTTCCCCCAAGTGCTGTTTGCAGACTTTGAGAAATCACATCTGTGCTTATACCGTTTAAAGCTGCCTTTTCTTTATCAACTTCAAATGTTATCTTAAGCTGGTCATCTTCCACATACCAGTCAACATCAACCACACCTTTGGTGTTATTAAAAATATCCTTAATTTGTTTAGCTGTTTCAACCTGTCTTTTTTCGTCAGGGCCATAAACTTCCGCGACAAGAGTACTTAAAACAGGAGGACCGGGCGGAATTTCCGCAAGTTTTATTTTCGCACCGTATTTATCGGCAATTTTCTTTAATTCAGGCCTGAGTCTTTTTGCGATTGCGTGACTTTGAAGTTTTCTCTTTTCTTTTGGCAGAAAATTTATCTGGATATCAGCTTCATTACTGCCTTGTCTGAGAAAATAATGTCTTACAAGCCCGTTAAAATTATACGGAGCGGAAGTTCCGACATAACTCTGATAATTAACTACTTCAGGAACAGTCTGAATATATTTGCCTAGTTCCTGAGTAACCATAGCTGTTTGCTCAAGCGTTGTTCCCGCAGGCATATCTACAATCAACTGAAGTTCGCTTTTGTTATCAAAAGGAAGCATCTTAAACTGAACAGCTTTTAGTGGAATCAAAAGCATTGAAACCACAAGCAGTCCTATAATAACCGCTATAGCTTTCAGGCGTTTATTTCTGTCTTCTATAAGCGAAGTTATGATTTTTTTATAATAATCTATAAAATTACCGCCCTCTTCTTCGTGGTGTCCTGATGATTTTACATGTTTCAAGACTATATAACTAAGCCACGGACTGACTATAAAAGCCACAAGAAGTGAAAATACCATTGCAGCGGAAGCCCCTACAGGTATCGGACGCATATAAGGACCCATAAGACCTGAAACAAAAGCCATAGGTAAAAGTGACGCAACAACAGTAAAAGTTGCAAGAATTGTAGGATTTCCGACTTCATCGACTGCTTTTACAGCTGTTTCCAGACTTGCGCCTTCTATCTTGAAATGTCTGTGAATATTCTCTACAACGACTATCGCATCATCTACAAGAATCCCTATCGAGAATATAAGCGCAAATAACGTTACCCTGTTCAATGTATATCCAAACAAATAGCTTATTAATAAGGTCAAAGCAAGCGTTACAGGGACTGCAACCGCTACAACAACAGCTTCTCTTTTGCCAAGAGCAAGCGCTATCAATATAATTACAGAAATCGTGGCAATCATCATGTGTTCAAGAAGCTCGTCAGATTTATCTTTTGCAGTTTCACCATAATTCCTTGTTACTGAAACATTTACATTGTGCGGTATAAGCTCGCCTTTTAGCGCTTCCACTTTTTTAATCGCATCTTCGGCTATAACTGTAGCATTAGCTCCTTTTTTCTTAGATAAAGATATTGTAACCGCTTCATTAGAGCCTGTTTTTTTATCCCAATTAAAAACGTAATCTGAAGGCTCTTCTGCTGTATCCTGAATTGTTGCAACATCTTTAAGATAAACAGGAGCGCCATTGAAAGTATTTACGACAAGATTACCCACTTCATCGGAATTATTTAAAAATCCGCCTGTCTGAACAATAAATTCATTGTTTCCTGAGGGGAATTTCCCTGAATCCGCTATAAAATTTGATTTTTGAATAGCCTGCGTAATTTGATACGGGCTTAAATTGTAGCCTTTGAGTTTTACGGGGTCAAAATCCACTTTAACCTGTCTTTTTTGACCGCCTATTACTTTAACTTCAGAAACATCATTACCTTTTTTGAGTTCATCGCCAATTTCTGCGGCGATTCTTCTTAATTCATAACCCGAATAATTTTTATCAGTGCTTGATAAAGTCATAGAAAGAATCGGCACGTCATCAATAGAACGGACTTTAACAAGAGGTTGAGAAAATCCCTGAGGAATCTTGTCATAATTGGACATTAATTTGTTATAAAGCTTAACGATACTGTCTTCCTGATTTTGTCCGACATAAAACCTGACTATAGTCAAATTCATGCCGGGTTTTACGATAGAATAGACATATTCAACGCCTTTTATTTCCCACAGAAGTTTTTCCATCGGCTTAGTAACTTGAGATTCAACTTCATGAGCAGAAAGCCCCGGAGCTTGAACAAACACATCCGCCATAGGGACAATGATTTGCGGTTCTTCTTCTCTTGGAGTAACAACCACCGCAAATATCCCAAGAATTATAGACGCTAAAATTATTAATGGGGTAAGCTTTGACTGTATAAAAGCTTTTGCAATTTTACCTGATATACCGAGATTCATGATTTTTTCCTTTTTTTATTACTCTTCCGGTTTTCGCTCCTCGCAATGACAAATGTTTATTTAACTTCTCCACCGTCAACAGCTTTTTCAAAGCCTTTGATTATAACTTTATCTCCCGAACTCAAGCCGGAGAGGACTTCGACATCATTCCCGAAAGTCTTACCTGTTCTTATCAACCTGTAAGAAATAATGTTTTTTTCATCAACCGTATAAACCCCTGTAAGTTGACCTTTTTGAACAACTGAATTTTGCGGAACGGTAATTGCTTGTATTTTAGCGACAGGGATTTTAATTTTTGCATAACTGCCGGAATTTAAGCCAGAAAATGCAACCTTAATTGTAAAAGTTCTTGTCATCGGGTCAATTCTAGGGATTATAGCAGTAATTTTGCTTTTAACCTCTTTTTTTCCCTCGGACTCAAGATAAACGGGAATACCGATTTTTATTTTATCAATCATACTTTCGTTAATATCAGCAACAAGTTCAAGACTTGAAGGGGCTTCAACAGTTAATAAAGGCTGTCCCGGTGATGCCATACTTCCTAAATCTATGTTTTTTTGAACCACAATCCCCGAAACAGGAGCTGTAACTCTTGAATAACTCTGATAAACTCCGACTTCTCCAAGACCCGCTTTTGCCTGATTCACTCCCTGCATTGCTTTCTGGTATTCAAGTTCGGCAAGTTGCTTTTGAGTAGAAATCTGGTCAAATTCCTGTTTTGTCAGGACATTTTCTTTATAAAGTTTTTCATATCTTTGATATGTTTTATTTGTTAATTGCCTGTTTTGATTTGCTTCTTCTGCACCTTTCATAGCCCCGTTGACTCCTGCTTGAGCCCCCATAGCTTTTTGAGAAGCTTCTCTGTTGTCAATAGTTAACAAAAGCTGTCCCGCTCTAACGTTATCGCCTTCTTTAACTCTCAAAGAAGTAACACGCCCCATTATCATGCTGGAAACCACGCTGGAAATTTTCGATTTGACAGTCGCAGAAGTTTCATAAAAATCATCAACAGAAGACTTATTTATAGTTTTCATCTCTACCCCTGAAATTTGAGGTTTTTCAGGAGCTTTTTCTTTATTAGATGTGCATCCTGCTGTTAATGCAGATAATATTATCAATGAAAGTATTATTTTTTTCATAATTATTTCCTTTTTTACTCAATTCCTAAATCTTTGAACAGAATCCCACTTTCAAAAGAAAGGCTTATTAGTGCAACTTTATAATCGTTAGTGGTTTTAACAACGTCAGCTCTTGCTTTATCAAGGTTAATCTGGGCATCAAGCAAATCAACCATAGGAGACAAAGAACTTTCCCATCTTTTCAAAACAAGCCTTTTGCCTTCTTCGGCAGTTATTAAGGCTGAATTTGCAAGCTCAAGATTTTTTTGCGCTTCTTCTACATTCTGGCAGGCTTCATAAATCTTGTAAGTTATTTGATTTTTAAACCCTTTCAGATATTCCTGTGCTTCCGCAACCCTGTCTTTTGCCTGTAATTTTTTATTTTTAGATTTCAAACCGTCAAAAACTTCCCATTTAACAGCCGCACCTGCAACATAGTTATGCCCTTCCGCCGCAAAAGGAGCCCTGCTGTCATAAAGCTGGTAAGAACCAAATCCTGCGACTGTCGGAAAATAATCAGATTCGGCAAATTTAATCCCGTTTCTGGCGTTTTCAAGTTTTTCCTCAAGTGATTTAACGTCATTTCTTGAAGCTATAGCTGTATTTGCATAATCAATATTTTTTATACTTAATTGAGGAACTACTGAATTTATATCAACAGAAGTTTGTTTTCCCATAAGCAAACCCAGAGATCTTTTGGAAAGACTCAAATTCTTGTTTGCAGAAATAAGCTTCTGCTGCGCCTCTGTTACTGCCGTAGAAGTTCTTAAAACATCGGAATACAGCCCTAATCCTGTTTTAAATCTTACCTGAGCAATTCTCAAGTGTTCTTTTGAGTCAAAAACGGCTTTTTGCGCGACTTTAACATATTCTTGAGCCGTAATCGCAGATAAATAAGTTTTTGACACGTTAAAAGCAACTTCTTCCTGTTTTCTGAAGAAAGCATAAGTCTGCGCTGAATATTCTTTTTTTGCCATATCAACCCCTACAAAAGATTTTCTGTAATAAATCGGCTGCTCTAAAGTTATTGATGTAAGAAAGTTATTTATGGCATCAGGCTTGTTAAATGAACCCGGTGCGTTGTTTAAGTCGCCTGATGTAAACCTTCTCTGATTTATTCTGAGAGCAAAATCAAGTGCAGGATTATTTGTATTTACAAACATTTCTTCAAATTTGACTCTGGGCATCAAATAGCTTTTTGCGATGCCTATTTCTCTTTGTTGCGCGGAGAGAGAATTTCTCAATGCTTTTAATTCGTTATTATTTAATAGAGCGCAGCTGATTGCTTCTTTCATTGATAAGGAGTCAGAAGGTTTTATCTCCTGCTTTAAATCTCCCTGCGCAAATGCAGGATTTATCATTAAGAAAAATATCAGAAATACAAGATATTTACGCATTTTCAACTCCAAATCCTTTCTTAAATCTCTTTTATTGAACGCATCGGACAAAAATTTATACATTTTTTACACTCGACACAAACTTTATTATTTATAACAGGCTGTTTATAAACTTTCTGAGAAATAGCTTTAACAGGACATCTGTTTTTATTAATTATTATCATTCTTTTATCTCCGCTGTTTCAAGTTCCAGAGCTTGGATCATTTTTTCTACATCCTCATTCACTACTTTGTAGCAAATTTCGTTACCATTTCGGTATCCTTCAATGATGTCAGCATTTTTCAATATATTTATATGCTGGGATACATTAGGCTGAGGCATATTTAAATGAGTAACCATCTTTGTTACATTGCACTCTTTTTTCTGAATAAGTCCGCATACAATTTTCAGCCTTATCGGATGTGATAATGCTTTAAATATTTCTGCCATTTCTTCGCACTTGCTTTTCATCTTCACTTCACCTTGTTTATAGCTATATAAGTATATCTTTATATAACTATATTAATATATAATTTTTGAAAAAGATAGTGCTTTTAAAAAAAATCTTAATATTTATACAAGTTTGTTATGCAATAACTTTAATTACAAAATTTCGCAAATCGTACAATAAATCCTGTTAATAACTCAGGTATTTCTGATATGTTTTCAAGGCTTTTTTCATTCCTTCTTTATCAATGCTTAAAACCTGATAATCTACGCCGGAAAAACTTTTAATCTCATTTTTTTGCATACCCAATCTCTGATAATAGTCTATAAGCTGTTTATTCTTTGTCGCTATTTTAAACGCAGAATTCCCTGTTTCAAGGCAAAGGGCTAACCGCCTCATTAAGATAGCCGTGCCTGCGCCTTTAATTTTAGGTGTCTCTCCTTGATTCCAGGGAGCTGTATTTAGACCCCTGCCCCATAAACAGCCATCGTTTTGAGCCTCAACGTTACCTATAGCTTGAAGTTCTCCATTAGCCCATACAGTTACATAAGTTGCATCCTCATAAAATTTTCCATTTTTGTATGCCTCTAATATTTCTGCATTCGGGTTATGTTTTTTAGCATACGGAATCCATGTATTTTTAATGCAATCTTTTATATTTTCATAATAGCTTGGATTGCTGTATGGAGATATTTCCCTAATTTCACCTAAACAAGGCTTAACAGAGCTTGAATCGTGCAAATACACTTTTTGCAATGGTTTAAGTATATTAACAGGAAGACTTTCAATACTATTTTTATCAGGCAAAAATCTTTGCAAATTAGCAGACTTGCCGTTCAATCTCTCTTTAAGCGTTTCATGTTTTTCAAATAGTATTTCTTTATAATTTTCAAGATCTCTTACCGCTTTTGGAATTATATTTATATCTCCTTTTGCAATTTTTTGAATTTCTTCCTGCTCTTCTTTTGGCAAATCTTTTTTCTTTTTATCAAACCTGATTCCGGCTTTTTCAATATTATCAAAAGCTTTGTTAATATCCTCGGTATTTGCTGACATAACAAACCTTACAAACCCTTCGCCTTTTTCACCAAAAACAGTTCCCGGAGTAATCGCAACATGAGCTTTATGCAGAACATATTTGTAAAATTCATCTGACGAAAAGCCTCCCGGCACTTTTACCCATAAATAATAAGTTCCTTTCGTGGGTTGTGCATCGCTGCCAAGTTTTTTAAGCCGTTCTATTGCTATATTTTTCCTGTTTCTGTGTTCCTGATTAACTTTTTCAATATAGCCTTCTTTATCTTCCAAAGCAGCGGTTGCAGCGGCTTGAATAGCCGTATAAACGCTGTTATTTGAAAGCAATTTTGCTTTATAGGTATTATCAATAAATTCTTTGTTGCTGACAACAAAACCAACTCTCAAACCGGGCATATTATGAGCTTTGCTCAAAGTATGCACCTCGAAAGCTACGTCTTTTGCTCCTTCTGCCTGAAGTATACCAATCGGTTTATCTCCATGATGAGTGATTTCGCTATTATCAAAATCATGAATTATAAATATATTATTATCTTTGGCAAATTTTACGGCTTTTTCATAAAATTCAAGAGAAGCAAAACTTCCAGTAGGATTATGCGGATAATTAATAATCATACACTTTACACCCTTAATATCTGCTTTCTTGATTTTATCAAAATCAGGGAGATAACCATTTTTAGGGTCTAAATTCATTGATACTTTTTTAAGATCGTGTCTGGCTACAAGATCATCATACAAGGCATAACCCGGGTTAGGTACTAAAATCTTATCCCCTCTTTCGGTATAAGCCGAAAGAATAGTAGAAATGCCGTTTGAATTGCCGGAAGTAAGCATCACTTCTGTATTCGGATTTATTTCAAGGTCAAATCGTTTCTTTAACCACGAAGCAACACCTTCCCTGAAAGAGCCTTCTCCTTTTGGATAATTATATCTGTGACTCCATAGGTCATGGGATGATTTTCTCAGTGCATCCGTTGCACCTTGAGGCGGAATTATATCAGGATTGCCCATTGCAAGCTCAATCATTGCCTGATCTCCATATAAAGTCCGCGCCTTATTAATTTCGTTTATATACTCAGCTATTGCGTAATTTGATTTATTCAGTCGACGAGAAGGTTCAACGGTATATCCGTAAAACGAAATTGAATTTTTATTAAAATTAAACTCATGAGCTTTAATAATATTTTCAGGTTCAATCGGTTTTTTTGTCATCCCGATTCTATATAGATTTGGACTGTTATTTTTAAATCGATTACTAATTACTTGCACTTTTTGAGCGTTCCTTATCTTTAGTAAGTTTGTTACTTGTTTAAAGATGGTGAACTTTTAAAGTTGCCTCACAATACATAAAAAAAAATAAGTTTTCCCCAAGTTCATCTCAGTAACTAACAAATCCGCATTTACATTTCTTAATATGTTTAAGACCCCCAAATAAAATATTAAGAAATGCAAATTAATTAGTTTAAAAAGGCAATTTGAAAAAATCACCATCATTATAAAAGTAATAAATTGTTTAATGAAAAATTAAGGACTAAAAAATGCAAGTAGCAATCATCAGGGCTTTGGTAAATTTATATTGTATAAATAAACCTTATAGAAACAACTAAAATGCATATTACTAATCATTATTTAAAAATAAATACTCAACTTATACTGCAAAACAGCAGGCAAAACATACTTAATAAGTCATTAACAAAGGATGTGCTGTGTTTTACAGGTAATTCATTGCAAATAGGCCAATGTCCTAATGACTTGCAAAATATTGATTTTTCTAAATTAAATACAAAGAGCGATGGTGTTATAGGCGTTAACGAGATTGGTTATCTTGCAGAAATATTAAAATATTCACCGGTAAAAAGTAGAAATATTTATGCCATTAAACGTGTTTGGGCACCTGAAAAAGCAAAACATCAAACAGCCAACCCTATAGAACAATTAAAAACTGAAGCTCAAGTATATGAAAAAATAAAAGGCTTTAAAAATATACCTGAATTTTATTTCTATAACGGAGACTTTGGGAAAAGTACTAAAGCTCAATTAAATAATTATCTGGTTATGGGCTGGGTTGACGGTAAGCAAGCTTCATCTAAAGGTATTTTTTATGACCATGCTTTGATTACGAACAAAAAAATTAGCAAAATATTTAATTTAATAGAAAAATTTGACGAAGTTGGAGTTATTCATAATGACTTATGGGCAGGAAATATTTTGTTTTCTAAAAATAATGTTAATATTATTGATTTTAACAGGTCATATTTAGTTAACCCTTTAACCACAAAAGAAAACAATTTGATTGTATTCAAGGAGAGATTTCTAAACAGATATTTTTCGGATTTATTTCATAGAAAAGGAGAGCAGGCGTTTCTTGACAGCTATCAGAAGAGCTTGCATTTGGAAGTTGATTATTATAAAAATAAAACAAAATTCTACAAAAAAAATAATAGCATTGAAAATACAAAATTATGTTTTGAAAAAATTAACGAGTTAAAAAATATATTAAAAAATCCTGACTTGTTGAAACAAAAAGCAATAAAAACAGTTTTTGATACAGATAATAGATGTGCGGATATATATGCAAAATATTTCGAATTTGACAACTATGAAGCTGATTTTCACTATAAAAAAGCACTTAATGTCCTAAAAAAATACCCGGAAATATTGGGTACTGATAAAATTAATGTACTTGAATCAAATATTAAATTAACTTCAAATTTAAAAAGATTTATTGAATCAAACTCAAATTCTGACAATCTTAGTAATATAGAAAATATTGATAAGTCTCTTTTATTGCTGAATAAAAACGTCTATTCTAAAACGGAGAGAAAAAAGCTTTATTACATTAAATATTTGCAGTTTTGTGAATTACATAAAAAATTGGAGTCTGGAGAAAATATAAATAATCTGAAAGAAACTTATAAAGATTTGCTGGTAGTAAGAACCCTTAAAAAACATTTTAGTAAGTTCTTAAAGAACCAGGATGGGCATTAACGAATCAGATATTTCCTCTGCTAAAACTTGAATTACAAACGTTTAGAATTTAATCTTCTAATTCCATTTTTTAAAAATTTATTCTTAAGTCTTTAGCCGGAAGCGTTAAAGATTAATAAATGACGGTGCTATTATTAGCCTGTCAACAATAACACTTGTTAACTTCTCATTGTAAAGAATACTGTTCCATTTGCCAAATTCAAGATTTGTTGTGATAATTAAACTTCTTCTTTCATAATATTCAGAAATTACTTGAAACAGGAATATAGAAAAAAATTAAGAACTGGAGAAAACCTTGGATATAAACAAAATAATTGCTCAAGAACTTGGAATAAAAGAAACTTCAGTCAATCATACAATAGAATTGTTCAATAATGATGCCACAATTCCTTTTATAGCAAGGTATAGAAAGGAAAAAACAGGCGGACTGGATGAAACACAAATAAAAAACATAAAAGAACGCTTCGAATATTATACCGAATTAAAAAAAAGAAAAGAAACAATTATTAAAACCATCAAAGAACAGGGCAAGTTAACTCCTGAGCTCGAAACAGAAATTTTATCCTGCACTGAAAAACAAAAACTGGAAGATCTTTATCTTCCGTACAAACAAAAAAAGAGAACTAAAGCGACTATTGCAAAAGAAAAAGGACTAGAACCATTAGCAGACTTGATCTTTGCTCAATTACCGACAAAAACTTCCCGAGAAGAAATTTTATTAAAATACATAAATCCGGAAAAAGGTGTCAAAAAGCAGGAAGAGGCTTTATCCGGAGCTCTTGATATTGTTGCGGAAAAAATTTCAGACAGGGCTGATATCAGAAGCAGTATCAGAAATATAGCTTATCAACAGGGACTTGTTGTTTCTAAAGTCAAAAAAGAATTTAAAGAGCAAAAAACTAAGTTTGAAACTTATTATGATTTTTCTGAACCTGTCAAAAAATCGCCTTCTCATAGAATTCTTGCAATGCAAAGAGGCGAAAAAGAAGGCGTTTTAAGTTGGAAACTGGAAGTAAACGAAGAAAATGCCCTTGATATTATTGACGATAAAATTATTAAAAATGACGATTTTATTTTTTATGATGACCTTTTAAATGCAATAGAAGACAGCTTTAAACGCCTTATATTCCCTTCTGTAGAAACAGAAGTGCTAAATTTAAAAATAGAAGAGGCAGAAAAAGAAGCAATCAATGTGTTCTCTAAAAATCTCAAAAATCTGCTTTTATCCCCTCCTGCAGGTGATAAAATGATTTTAGCGTTAGATCCCGGCTTTAGAACAGGATGTAAAGTTGCAGTTATAGACAAAAACGGTAATTTTGCAGAGTATAAAGCCATATTTCCGAATGAACCCCACAACAAAAAAGCGGAATCCGAAGCCTTACTCCTTAATTTTATAAAAAAATACAATGTAGAGCTTATATCTATTGGTAACGGCACAGCTTCAAAAGAAACAAGTTCTTTTGTAAGTGAGGTTATCAAAAAAAATAATCTCAATGTTAAATCTATAATCGTGAGCGAAGCAGGGGCTTCTGTCTATTCGGCTTCTGATGTGGCGATTAAAGAATTTCCTGAACTTGATGTAACCGTAAGAGGCGCAATAAGCATAGGAAGACGGCTTCAAGACCCGCTTGCCGAGCTTGTTAAAATAGACCCTAAATCAATAGGTGTCGGGCAATATCAGCATGACGTTAATCAGGTTCAGCTTAATAAAGCACTTGATTTAACGGTTGAATCAGCCGTAAACTTTGTCGGTGTCGAATTAAATACAGCATCAGCAGAGTTATTATCACATGTTTCCGGAATTGGAAACGTGATTGCCTTAAATATAGTCAAATTCAGGAAAGAAAACGGTAATTTTAAAAACAGAAAGCAGTTATTAAAAGTAACAAAACTTGGAAATAAAGCTTATGAACAATGTGCAGGGTTTTTGAGGATAAGAAACTGCGAAAATCCGCTTGACAATTCTGCAATTCACCCTGAAAGCTATCATATAGTGGAAAAAATGTCGAAAGATCTGGGAATTAAAACAGAAAACTTAATCGGAAATGATGAAGAAATTTCCAAAATTAAAATTTCTCAATATGTTACGGAAGAAATAGGGCTTTTGACCTTGCAGGATATTATTAGCGAACTTAAAAAGCCGGGACTTGACCCGAGAAAAGAATTTTCAAGTCTTGAGTTCAGCTCTGAAATCAACAAGATTGATGATCTGGAAATTGGCATGGAGCTTGAAGGAGCTGTTACAAATGTTACGAACTTCGGAGCATTTGTTGATCTAGGAGTTCACCAAGACGGGCTCATTCATATTTCAAAGCTCAGTAATAAATTCATATCCAACCCTCATGATGTGATTTCGGTAGGCGAAACGCTAAAAGTCAGGGTTGTTTCCATTGACAAGCAACTTAAAAGGATTTCTCTCGAAAAAGTTTTTTAAACTGCTCAAATAACTACGAAAAAAAGCCCAATCATATAATGTAACAGTTATTTTGAAAAAAAAGATATTTCAATTATAATAAAAGATATTGTTGGGGCGTCGCCAAGTGGTAAGGCTGCGGGTTCTGGTCCCGCCATTCGGAGGTTCGAATCCTTTCGCCCCAGTATCTTAGTCCATAGAAAGAGAACAAGTTTCTTTTTATTACAAAAAACCCCGCTGTTAGCGGGATTTTTTGTTGCGATTTCGATAAAGAGAATTGAGTTGGGAGAGGTTGTTGCTGATTTTATGGAGAATTTAAGCAAAATTCTCTGTCTGCATTTTTCGTGGTGACTTTTCAAATTGCAATATCCTTCTTTGTTCCTCCCAATCTAAAGTTCTGATTTTGAATAATTTTCCTACTGTCAAATCCCTTGGCTGAGTTCCGTTTAAAATTCTATCAACAATATCAGCGGCAAGAAATCTTAGTTCAAGAATATTATTTATGTAGGTTTTGCTCCCAAGCTTTTCTATTTTTTGTATATCAATACTGCTTTTAGCTTCTCCTGTTAGTAAAAGGTCGTTCCAATAATAACTTTTGGCTATTGCTTTTATTAATTGAGGATTAATATTAATTTCTGTTTTTTTAGAATCTGAGATTATTAAAACACTTCCTTTATTAGCTGTTGCCGATATGCGAATTTGCTGAGTTATAAATATCGGTTCTTTTGTTTCTTCCTTTAATTCTTCAGGGAAAGGTTTATCATAAGTTATGGATTCTAATGCTTTTAACAGTTGTTCTTTACAGAGAATAATTTCAACTTTTTCTTTGTATAAAACTACTTTTGATAGTATTGTCCGAATAAAATTATTTTTTAATTCAAGTTTTGAAACTTTTGATAATATTATTTTTTGCTTGTGTATATCAAAGTCCAAAATATAGTGCTGAATATTTTTAGGATTAGAAAGAAAAGTTTTTATTTCTTCTGCAACAACGGTTTCAATTTCTCCGGCAGGGATTTTTGAAACTGAACCGGCTTCTTGTTTTCTGGATTGAATAATAGCCTGACTGACATAGTATCTGTATCTTTTGCCTTTTTTATTGCTGTGGCTTGGGCTCATGTAGTTATCTTTGTCATCAAAAATTTTGCCTGCCAGCAGTGAAGGATTTGTGGAGTTTATTGAACTTTTTTGCCTGATTCTGTTTTTTGATAAGAGTTCCTGAGTTTTTCGAAAAGTATATTTATCAATAATTCCATCATGCTCGCCGTTATAAATATTATCTTTGTGCGTTATTAAACCGATGTATGTTTTGTTTTGCAGAATATGATACAAATTACCTTTACTGAAATATTTCTCTGTTCTGGTTTCAATATTATTTTCTTCAAGATATTTTTTTAACTCCGGTACGCTTTTTAATTCAAGATATTTTTCAAAAATTATTTCAACAGTCGGCAAGTATTTTTTGTCAGGAACGAGTTTTTTATCTTTTATTTCATAACCGATGGGAGATTTTCCGCTCATCCAGAGACCTTTTTTCTTTGAAGCGGCTATTTTGTCTCTTGTTCTTTCGCCTGAAACTTCTCTTTCAAATTGGGCGAAAGATAGAAGAATATTGAGAGTCAACCTTCCCATGCTGGTTGTAGTATTGAACTGCTGGGTAATTGAAACAAATGAAACTGATTTTTTATCAAATAATTCAACAATTTTAGAAAAATCCATTAATGAGCGGGTAAGCCTGTCTATCTTGTAAACTACAACTGTATCAATTTCGCCTGTTTCAATATCTTTAAAAAGTTCTTTAAGTGCGGGTCTTTCCAAAGTTCCACCCGAAATACCACCGTCGTTATACTGCTTATCAACAAGAACCCAGCCTTCGTGCTGCTGGGATTTAATATATGATTCGCAGGCTTCTCTTTGTGCATCAAGGGAGTTAAAATCCTGTTCCAAGCCTTCTTCTGAGGATTTTCTTGTGTAAATTGCACAGCGAATAGTTTTTTTCTTTATTTCTTTCATTTTTTTACTCCGAAGAAAACTTTACCGTTCCATCTTGTGCCTGTTATTTCATTTGCTATGGCTGAAAGGCTTTTATATGGCTTATCTTTGTATTTAAAACCTTTATCAATAGAAATTACTTCGTGTTTCTCCCCTTTATATTCTCTTATGAGCTTTGTTCCTGCTTTTATTTCCAAAACAGAACTTTGTTTACAGGATTCTTTAATATCATTTTCATTAACTTCCTGCTTTTTAGCAAATTTCTCTGCAAGTTTATCAAGCTGTTTTTTAGTTTGAGAAGAATAACCGCCTTTTTCTTTTGCATTAAGCTCCCATAAAATATGTTTTATCAGGAATTCTTTTCTTGCATGCTGCGGAGAATTTGTTTTGAAAATTTTCTTCCATTTTTTGATCAATTCTTCTCTTGATAAGCATTGTAACTCTTCTATCGTTTCCGTCACAGCTGTTGTCCTTTCTATACTTAATTGACAACAGCATTCATCACTCTTTCGCTCACTAAAATCAAGTGTTTGCCATATTTAAATTTCTCCGTTGACAATACATTGAAGCATAGTCTTTGAATAAATTTTAGTCATAAAAAACTCCTTATACCTGCTAATCGTAATGATGTTAGCGGGCATAAGGAGTTCTGTGGCAATATGTGTCGATATGTTAATCCTACATTCTATCTAAACTAAGAACCGGTCCTGAATTTTCTATCCGGAAAGCAGACATTTTCAGTATTAAAAACTCCACTTTCGGCTCCATTTTTTGACTTATCCACTCAAGCATACATTGCAGTCTTTCATCAATATCTGTCAGCACCCAAATTGCTAATGACGCGTCGTTAAAAGCTACAGTATCAAGAAATTTTTTGAGATCATCGTTGGTGATTTCTTTATCAAGATTTATACTCACCACCAATAAGTCAAGAGAACCCCTTATTTTTCCGTAAATATCAGGTCGTATAAACTCAGGGACGTCATCAAGATATTTAGGTTCTTTGATTTCAGAATGAATGAGTTCTTCTAACCTGTAAATGTTTTTTAAAAGCCAATTTCTAGCATCCTCATGGCTCTTAAAGCATCTACAGGGGTTAAATTCGCGAATTGTAATTTCTTTCATAATTTGCCTCCTTTTTGAACTTTTTGTAAATGTAACCTGTAAATTTTTGATTTTTTCACATTTTTAACCTCCAATTTGCTACATTAAATCCCAGTCAGGTGCCGTGTAATAACCTTCGAAAAGCCTGTCTGTTGCAGTTTTGGATCTGGGGCGAGAAAGATATTCAAATTCAGAGGATCCGTATACTTTCTCGTTTAGTGCTTGGCTTAGAGCGTCGCACTGGTCATCATGTTTTGATTTCGGGAATCTCAAGATTTCCTGCTCAAAATCAAGCCACCAATTTGGCTTGTCGTCAGGAAACAGGCAGTTGCCATTCTCTATTAAGTTTGAAACGGAAATCAGTCTGGTTTCCTTGTCATATTCCGGCTTGATGCCTTTCGGGTAAATCTTGAAATCCTGCTTTAGTGTTTGAATCAGGCTTGTGCCGGAAGCCTGATCTTCAATCAAAACCTCTATTCTGTGCTTATACTTCTCTTTTGCATCGTTATGCATTTGTGCAATTTTTTTGATCAGGAAAGGGAACTCCAGCTTTTCCCTGTAAACATCCAGCACATAATTCCTGTCTTTTTCATCCCTAAGTATAGTTATACAGACTGAATAATCATTATGCTGAGCAATTTTATTAGCTGTATCCCAGGATTGAATAATGCATTTAACCTTGATTTCTTCACGTTCAATAGCATTAAACAGCTCATTTATGCTGTAATACTGAAGCCATTTCTTTTTAATTACACCTCCTTCGCGTGGTGCAGGGTTTTGCTGGTACTGCCCGGCGAAGTTATACTCGCCCATATATTCTTTTGCCTGATATAATTTCGCTAAATCTTCCCTTTCAGGATGCAGCGGGTCGTTTTGCTTTCTGTAAAATCTTTTCTCTAAGCCGGTAATTCTGTCTATAGCCATCCAGCATTCATCAACTTCAGCGATAGCAGAGATTTTAATATGTCTAAAATTCGGGTCTGTTTCCAGCAGGTAACCTGTGAGGTCTTCTTCGTGAAGTCTTTGCATAACAACAATTATTTTCCCGTCTTTCTTGTTATTAAGCCTTGAGTACAAAGTATTTCCGTACCAATCATTTGTTTTATCCCGTAATAAATCCGAGTATGCATCCATCGGTTTCATCGGGTCATCGATAATAATGTAATCTGCACCTCTTCCTGTAAGTGTTCCGTTAATTGAAGTTGCATACCGGCACCCGCCTTTTATTGTTTCAAAGTCATTTACGGATTTCTTTGATAATTTTGTATCAGGAAAAAGTTCTTGGTACCAACCGCTTTCCATAACTTTTTTGCAATCAAGCGCAAGTTTTGAAGCGAGTTCATCGGCGTAGCTGACAACAATAACGGAAGCTTTGGGATTATGCCCTAAGATAAATGCCGGAAATGCGATGGAGCAGATTATTGATTTCATATACCGTGGCGGAATGTTAATTATCAGGCGGTTTTCTCGGTTTTCCAGCAGATCCATAAGTTCATGGCAAATTACTTCAATATGCCAGTTGTCAAGATATTGAGCATTCGGGGAAACTTCTTTAAAAACCTTTTCTACAAAGGATTTAAAGTTAATTCGAAGGATGGAATTTAATAAAGCTTTATTATCATTAATCATTGTTGTTTACCTCTTCTGTTCCGTCAAAATCAGAAATATTTTTTAAATAATTTGTGATTATGTCCCGGTCATCTTGGCTAATGGATGCCAGAATCTTGTTTTTATCTTCTTCTTTCGCATCAGCCATCAACATATGTGGCAATAGCGAATTTATGGCTTTTACATCTCCTTTAACAGCTTTATTTACAAGCTGCATAATCATTGCCAGTTTTTTGGGGATTCTTAAATCCCTGCCGTTTTCTTTTATGCTGATTTTTTGCACTAAAACTTCGTTTAACATTGCATAAGTGTTTTTGCTGTCTTTGGGCCTGCCTTTTTTATTACCGGACTCCCCGGGTTTGAATTGTGAATCTTTTGGAGGTTTCTTGTAACCAACTTCGTAATTGTCGGAATTTTCTGAATTTTTAGTTTTCTTTGGCATTTTGTTTTTCCTCCGATAATTCCCTGTAAGTTTTGCCTGAAGATAAATTTAGGGCAGAAGAACCGGTTAAGCTTTCCCATCGGCGGATTGTTGTGTCAATGTAGAGAGCTTCAAGTTCTATGCCGTAGCAAACTCTGCCGGATTTTTCCGCCGCTATTAAAGTTGTACCTGAACCTAAAAAGGCATCCAGTACAATATCATTCCGGGCTGTAACATCTAAAATAGCGTCTTTGACCATTTCAACGGGTTTGACGGTCGGGTGAAATTTAAGATTGTTTTTGTCTCTGCCGAAAGAATTTGCCCCGGGATAATCCCAGACATTTGTCCTGTATCTGCCGTGCGAGCCAAGTTCAACATTATTTATGTGAGATTGTTTGCCATTTTTAAAGATAAAAATCAGCTCATGCTTTGACCTGTATAAAGATCCCATTCCGCCGTTGTCTTTATTCCAAACGCAGAGGTTCTTAAATTCATCATAAATACTTCCGGCATTAATTATTTCTTTAATGTGCCGCCAGTCCATACAGATATAGTGCAGAGAACCGTCTTTTGAGAATTCTTTCAGCAGGTTGAAACTTCCGGACAGAAAATTTTGGAATTCTTCTTCTGACATCTCTCCTGATGCCATGTAAAATTCTTTATGTTTGATTTTACCTAATCCGCAGACATGTCCGTCGACTTTGACGTTATACGGCGGGTCTGTAAAAATCATATTCGCTTTTTCGCTACCAAAAAGCTTAGTATAAGTTTCTTTTTCTAAAGAATTGCCGCAGATTATCATGTGTTTGCCTAATTGCCAGATGTCGCCCGGCTGAGAAACTATTTCATTTGCAGAGATAAACGGAACGGCATTGGCTTTTTCATCAAGCTTAACTTCTTTGCGGGTGAGTGTATCATCAAGCATAACGTCAATATCAGCAGTATCAAAACCTGTTATGTCCAGATTAAAATCAAGTTCAAGATGGCTTAAGTCTTCAAACTCGATTTTTAACAGGTCAAAATCCCATTCACCGTTTTCGGTCAACTTATTATCAGCTATTCTATAAGCTTTTTTCTGAGCATCGGAAAGATGCGAGAGTTTAATCACAGGAATTTGCTGCATGTTCAGGTGATTGGCAGCCAATAATCTTCCGTGCCCTGCGATAATCACGTTGTTTTCATCAATCAGAATGGGATTGTTGAACCTGAACTCAGAAATGGAATTCACTATCTGCTGAATTTGCTTGTTTTTGTGAATTTTGGGATTTGACTTGTAAGGTTTGATTTCTGAAGCGTTGACGTATTCTACAACCAAGTTGGTATTCATAAACTTCTGCCTCCTGATTCTTACGGAACTGAACTCATTTTTTATTTCTGAATATTTCTATTATGAGCGATTTTACATCCAAAATCATGTGGATAACCACACAGTATAGGTCATATTCATAGACTTATACCTCATGGTTATTGCAGAAACACAACTCTGGCTTTTCACTTTCTTATATTTAAGAATAGCAAATTTTAAGCCCCAAGTTATGTGGATAACCACACAGTTTGGGGCTTAAACAGAAATAATTTATCTTTAAAAACTTAAATACGGGTCATTAAAGTTGAATATTTTGGGCTAAAGCTATTAACAAATGCCGTTTAGTATTTTTAGGTTCAATAAAATCCAAATCAAACTTGCGGCGAATCTTTGCACATATTTCCTCTATGCCTCTTTTACTGTACTTCATCCTTTGTGCCAATTCTTTATTTGATAAAAATTTATTTTTCTTCAGGTACCTTAAAAGAGTTTTTTCTTCTTCTCTCAGTTTTATTTCGCCTTTTGCATATTCTTTTAACTTCTTTACAACTTGGCTTTCAGTGTATTTTTGTGAGAATTCCAAATCTTCATTAGAAATATCGTCAAAATTTATGAATTTCGGCTCATTTTTTATTATTTGATCTTTCCGGCTGCTTAAAATTTCCAAATATTTTACAACTTGCTCATATGTGACATTGCCAAAGAGTTTCAAGCTGTCTTCCAGAATATCTGTAAAGCTGAGACTTGATTTGCCGGATAAAGAATACAATTTGACCAATTCTGATATTTCCAGCTCCGCGATTATTTCTATATCAATATTTCGCTCAGCTAATTCTTTTTGAACAGCTTCAATAATTTTATATATTTTATCAATTGAATCGGTTATCCTTTGAAAATTTTTAGTCAACTCATAGCCGGCTGCAAGATTTTTATTAACCTCGTTAAAAGCCTGAAATTGATTTAAGCTACTCGGATTAAAAATATTATTAAGCTTTGGCAGCCAATCAAAAACACTTACAGCCTTTCTAAATTCTACGAACGGCTGCATTGCTTTTTGTATTTCATTATTTTCTTTATCTTTGTCCATATACTTAAAATCGGCTTTTTTATTAACTTCTTGAACAAATTTTATAATATTTTTTTGAAATATGAATTTTCAGAAATTTAGCAAAAACCCAAATTGCCTAAACGGTCAGCAGAGTCGTGAGTTGAATATATAAAATCCTGTATAATTCTTTTCGTTTTTCCGATAGACGTTTTAACCTGCTGCCCAATTGCAGTAAGGAAGCCATAAACAACACAAATTAAACCTATTCTGTTTGTCAATTTTCGCCAAGACCTGACAAGCATTTTTTCAAGTCCCAGCTTTTGTTTAGCTTCTCTGTGAAATACTTCAACGCCCCACCTGTCTAAGTATCCCTGTTTCAAATCTGCATCTGTAATGTCAAGGTCATTTGTTACAATATAATATTCCTCGTCTTGGTGCCAAAACTTAAGTACTTTTACATTTTTTTTAATGCCTTTAATAGTACAGGTTATACTTTCTCCATTTTTTAAGTCTAATTCACCTAATATTCGCTTTTCTCCATTGATGTATACGATTTTATTGCTTTTTAATCTTGTGATAAAGATATATTTATTCTCCATTAACCAGTTAAGGTTGAACATTGAGGCAAATCCATTATCGAAAAACGCTCTCTTTACAGGTATCCCATTCATTCCGTAATATTGAAAAAGCTCTATAAATTGATTTGTTTTTTTCTTGTAATCCTGAGGTTCTGTGACCTTTGCACTAGCCCAAAGCTTGAATTCTAGAGGAATGTATTTAGTTCCGTTACTAAGATACAGCCCCACTATCTCATTATTAGGAACATTTTTAAGCTCTGATATATTCACAAAGCCAGTTTTAGTTATTCGATTCTCTGCATATTTTTGTTTTATAGGGGTTGCATCCAATAATAAATAAAAATCTTTAGGATTATCATCTGCTATAACGGCTTTTGCTTGTGTATAGGATAACTTTCTCCAATTAATAGTTTGTTCTAAGAAATAATATAACTGTGATAATTCCTTTTCTTCTGTTTTTTCATTGATTTCAAGTGTTGAAAAGTTCTTGTTCTCTAGAATTAAGCCAGATATATACTTCTCAAAAGTTTTTTTGTTATTCTCTCCATCTATTAATGACAATAATGGTTTTAAATACTTTTCGCTTGCATATTGAATATTCATAAGAAATTCACCGATTTTTTACATATTAATATTATGCACTATCTGGTTTTGAATTTCTTTTCAGTTTTCTTAAATTTCTGGAATTTTTGTTCAACAAAATTAACTATAAGTCCAGCAATTTTAAAAAATAAGAGAAACTAAGTTTCAACACTCAAATTCTCCTATATACATGTTATAGTGTATATAGGAGAATTTGTCGCTATGTGTCTGAATTTTAGAAACAATCTCTATAGTTCATCGTTACCTCAAGTTTTTCTCAACTTGTTGCTTAAATTTCCGAAAATGTTATTTAGCGCATCCTGATTTTAAAATCAGGCAGACACGCTAAAACAGCACTTATTAAATTATTTTTAATTTTTCCTAATATTCCGGGTTTTGAAACATTTTTACTTGCTGTCTGACCAAAACCTCCTGCTTTTAAAGCTAAACTCCCGACAGCGTCAGCAAATTTTCCTTTAAAAGCCACTTGTTTACCTACAGGAGGCTGTAATTTAACGGATTGTTGAATTGACATTGATATTTTTACTTCCTTTCCGAGCAAAGCTCGATGTAATATTAAATAAACTGAAGATTTTACAATCTTGTTAAAGTAATTTTATGGTTTTATTTTTTTTGCAGTTTTTACAAGAGTTTTCCAAGCCGCTTCAATAGCCGGTTTAGCCTCTTCGCCGAGTTCTTTCATTGCTTGTTTCCTTGTTTCTATAAATTTTTGAGCTGCTTCGAATAGTTTTTCTGCTTTTGGACTTGTCGGAACATTCTTTTTAACAAAAACTTTTTCTATATCACCTACATAAGGATTTCCTTTATGATCAAGCATAATTACATTTCCTGTTGTTATTGTTACAGGAGGTTTATTTGCGGCTATAGTTTCTAAAGTATGTACTTCTGTACCATTTGGCATTACAAGAACGCCACCTTTAGCTTTTTTAACAACATCGATTGGAGGATCACCAGGTTTCATAGGTGTTTCTCTTAAATATTTACCGGTATCTTTTCTAATATAAGTATCATGCATAATATCATAATCCCCGACTGCTCTGTCAGGAACTGTGGATAATCCTTTGGCTTTAGCTTCTTCCAGAACTTTGGGGTTTGAAACATATTCAAGTGGCTGTTCTCCGTAATTCATAACTATTTGACCTGGTTTATAAGAATGATTCGCCCCGGCTTGACTCCATACATCAGGAACTTCACCCGTTGTTGTTGCTAAAGTAAAATTAGCAGGATTTGGCTTGCTTTCGATCGGAACAGCTCTATTTAATATTTCGCTGCCCGGCTGAATTTTTAATGTTTTTGCTTGTACCAAATCTTGACCACATACATGCCCGGTGCTTACTGCAACTTTTTCTGCATTCGTTATGGCTTGTTGAGTAGCAGTCGCTACTGCAACTTCATTTTTTTTGTTACCTTGACCGGTGAAACTTGGGATTTGACTTAAATGTTTACCAATTTTTTCCATAATTTTTCTCCTTCATAATAATCTTTAAAATAATTTTTTACTGATATTTGTTTTATAAATTACTCTATTTGTAATTTATCGTCTTTTTTTAGCAAATCTTTAAACACCTTCTTTCTTTTTTTATATTATTTACTGTATTCTTTAATCAATTTTTCAATTTTTCTGGTTCTGTCATCAAATATGTTCAAAGCGTCTGCTTTATCCGGTTCAGAAATGAATGCTGTTTGAATTCCGTTTTTTGCAGCTTGTTTAACAACATTCCAATTCATAAATGAATCGTGTCCTGTTAATAAAAATTGCATATATTCTTTTGAAATATTTGTCCCGCAAATAGTATCGTTATCAGTACATATAGTTATAGGGATTTCATTTTTTATAAATTCCTGAATATATATCATGCCCCGATGTCCAGTCAGAATTTTTTTAAGTTACTATCCTATGCA
>JBAWVS010000043.1 GCA_037147175.1 bacterium | reverse complement strand
ACATACCTAACAATATTGTGACCTATTTTTCAATACTTTTCAGATGACCTCTTAGAAGTATATAATATATCGACTACTAAGCCTGACTTGCGAAACAAAATTATTCCATCTACAGAATTAGGCAATTATACAAAAATAGGAAAATTAAACATCGAAATTTAAACTAGCTGGAAATCGCCATATTTTTCAATATGCTTGGCAAGCCCCCCGTCATTAAGAATTTTTATCATGACATCAGGAAGAGCCGTCATTTCAATTTGAATTTCCTGAGTTTTGTTCCGGATTAAACCTTTTGAAAGGTCTAATTCAAGCTCGTCACCCTGATTAATTTTATCCGTATCACAGATTATTGCCAAAAGCCCTATGTTTATGGCGTTTCTGAAAAAAATACGGGCAAAAGACTTTGCTAAAACCGCATTAACTCCTGCAATTTTTAAAACCTGCGGAGCATGCTCTCTTGAAGACCCCAACCCAAAATTGTTTCCCCCCACAACAAAATCACCGATACTCATTTTTGAAGCAAACTCGGGATCAGCATCCTCGAGAACATGTTTTGCAAGCTCGGGAAGGTTTGTTCTTAAATGAAACAATCTCCCCGGCGCAATATGATCGGTGCTTATGTCATCCCCGAACTTCCATGCTTTGCCTTTTTTTATCATTATTTTTCTCCTGATTTTTTAAATATATTTTTCAAAAGGATATGTTCTTTGCTCAACAACAGAGCAGAGGAATTTTCTCGGATCAGTTATATATCCTGTTAAAGCACTGCTTGCTGCTGTAGCAGGAGAGCTTAAATAAATATTTCCTTTTATATTGCCCATTCTTCCCTGAAAATTTCTATTCTGGGTGGAAATACATACTTCATCATCTCCAAGAATTCCGGCATGAACCCCTACACAAGGACCACATCCTGGTGTCATGATTGAAGCTCCTGCTTTTACAAAAACTTCTATCAATCCTTCTCTTGTTGCCTGCAGAAAAACATCTCTTGAAGCAGGAATTACAAGCAATCTTACATCAGGATGAACTTTTTTATCTTTTAAAATATCTGCTGCTACCCTTAAATCTTCGATTCTTCCGTTGGTACAGCTTCCTATAAAAACCTGATCAACTTTTATATTGTCGAGTTTAACTGCCAGTTGTGTATTATCAACTGTATGCGGACATGAAACGACAGGTTCAAGCCTTGTTACATCTATTTCAATAACTCTTTCATAAACAGCATCGGGGTCTGAATCAACAACTTTAAACTGCTCCCCGCGTCCTCTGGAAATCAAATATTCCTTTGTGATTTCGTCAGAAGCTATAAGACCTGCTTTTGCTCCCGCTTCTACAGCCATATTTGAAAGGGTAAACCTGTCGGACATAGACATTTTTCTGATGGTTTCACCGGTAAACTCCAGTGCTTTATAAGTTGCGCCGTCTGCTCCAATAAGACCTATTAAATGCAAAATTAAATCTTTTGGATAAACACCTTCATTAAAATCTCCTGTTACTTCTATTTTATAAGTTTCAGGCACTTTAAGCCATGTTTTACCAAGAGCAATAGCTATTCCTACATCAGTAGACCCCATGCCTGTAGCAAAAGCACCTAAAGCTCCTGATGTACAAGTATGAGAATCAGCTCCGACAAGAATTTCTCCGGGGTTTACATAATCTTCAACAAGTCTTTGATGGCAAACACCTTCTCCAACTTCTGAAAGAACCGCTCCTGTTTTTTTAGCAAATTCTCTTAAGATTTTATGGGCGTTTGAAAGCTCTTTTCTGGGGCTTGGAGCAGCATGGTCTATAAATAAAATTGTTCTTTCAGGGTTTGCACATTTTTCAAGACCGATTTTTTGAATTTCCTGAATGGTCAGAGGCCCTGTTCCATCCTGAACGGCGGCAACATCAACCTTAGCAACAACAAAATCGCCTGCTTTAACTTTTTTATTTGAATGCTCGCTTATTATTTTTTCTGCAATAGTTTTTCCCATTTTTTTACTTCCTTTGTAAAAATCAAAAAACTTACTTAACGACACCCTCTGTTTTCGCAATAGCACTTTCAATACGCTTTTTCAGTTCTCCTGTAGGCACATAATAAGGTGTAACTGTCATTATTTTTGCTGCAATATCAGGATAATCATATATAAACTTTAACTCGGTGTTCATAAGAGGTTTTTGAGTATGTACGTTGGCATATCTGGCAAGCTCAAGAATGTTTCTGGCCTCGTCTTCATCACGAAATTCGAGTTCCAGTTTTTCATAAACATTTCTAAACCCTTTAATACCGCCATATTCTCCTACTGTAATCATTCTTCCTGTTTCAACTATTTCAGGTTCGCCTCTTCCAAGCTCTTCAAAGTCATATAATTCATAGTTTCTTCTGTCTTTAAGAGCGCCATCCGCATGAATACCAGATTCATGCGCAAATGCATTATCTCCCACAGCCGGCTGATTTATCGGAAGAGGAACGCCAAAAGCGTAAGAAGTATATTTTGCAAGTTGCCATGCTTTGCTAAGGTCAATATTCGGATCAAGCTGATATTTATCCTTAAAGCCGCTGGCTTTTAATATTGAAAGAATACAGGAAACAAGATCTGCATTTCCGGCTCTTTCTCCCATGCCATTGACAGCAGTATTTATATAAACATTGACTCCTGCGTCAATTGCAGCTTTTGCACCCATTACGGAATTTGCAACAGCCATGCCCAGATCATTATGAAAATGCATTTCAACGTCTATACCTGTTTCTGCGGCAAGTTTATAAATTCTTTCATAGGTTGTGTGCGGGTCATCATAACCAAGTGTATCGCAATATCTAACTCTATGAGCGCCTTTTTCCTTTGCTGCTTTCGCAAATTCAATTAAAAAACTTTCTTCTGTTCTTGAAGCATCTTCTGCATTAACACCTATTCTTTGAGCTCCGCATGTTTGTGCCGCATCTATTGCATCTAAAGTCTGTTTTATAATGTCTTTTCTGTCTTTTCTTCCTCCAAATTTACCTGTAATCATCTGATCAGAAGTTGAAACAGAAAGATTTACGTATTTAAGGCGCGGAACATTTTGAAAAGACTGGTAAACATCGCTCGGTAAAGCTCTCATCCATCCGCTAAGTTTTGTTTTAGAGATAGCACCTCTGTCGACAAGTTCCAGATTGGCATTAAGATAATTAATTTCGTGTTTTGTATTCGGAAATCCAAATTCTGATTGAGTTATACCCATTTTATCAAGATATAAATTGATCATGGTTTTTTGAAGTTTTGCAAGTCCTAAGCGGGAAGTCTGTACCCCGTCCCTATTTGTAACATCCACAAAGTAAATTTTATTTTTACCTTCGGTCATATTAACTCCTCATTTTATATTTATTAATTTGTTTTACGTTAATTTTTTAACCCAAAATGATTTTATAGACTTATCATAGCATTTTTTTATTAAAGATAAAATGCTTGCAGCCAAAGCCATTTTACAAACAATCGCTTTGTATTTATTACATCACAAAAATATAAAGTAAATTTTCAATATATGTTTTTAACAAGTTTGGCTCTTATTTAATTTTTGTTGAATTTACAGAAACAGCTTCCGGAGCTTTGTTTTTTTGATCTTTTTTCTTAATAATTTTATCCATAAACTTGTTTAAGACCACATTATTTAACAAAGGCGTAACGATTGCTCCTGCAAAAGTAGCGCCTATAAATAAAGACATTCGACTTCTCTTTGTTACAATTAATTTAACGGTGTATTATAAATAAAACCCCTAAAAAAAAGAAATTAACGACAAAACCTGAAATATTAAGTTTTTTAACAAAGGAAACAAAAATGCAAAACACTCCACGCGGCATGCGCCTTCATATAGGGATATTTGGGAGAAGAAATGCCGGAAAATCCAGTATTTTAAACAAATTAACAAAACAGGATGTTTCTATAGTTTCCGAAATTGCAGGAACAACAACTGATCCTGTCGAAAAAGCCATGGAGCTTTTACCTCTTGGTCCGGTACTTTTTGTTGATACAGCAGGTATCGATGATGAAGGAAGCCTTGGAGAAATGCGCATTCAGAAAACAAGAAAAATTTTTGACAGAGTTGATATTGCAATAATTGTCTGTGACAGCCCTGAATGGGAAAATTTTGAATACGGTCTTCATGAGGAGTTTAAATCAAGAAACATTCCAATAATTGCTGTTTTTAATAAAATTGACCTTTATGACGGTTTTTCAACATCTGACAATTACATACAACAGGATCAATCAAAGCTTATTAACTCCTTAAAAAACCTTAGTATCGAACCTGTTCTTGTTTCCGCAAAAGAAAATCTCGGAATAAAAGAACTAAAAGAAAAAATAATAAATTCAGCACCCGAAGAATTTCTAAATTCTCCTTCCATAGCCTCAGATCTTGTTCCTGCCGGAGAACTTGCTGTTCTTGTTATTCCTATAGACCTTGAAGCGCCAAAAGGAAGACTTATTCTTCCGCAGGTTCAAACTATAAGAGATTTGCTTGATAGTGATGCCATGGTGATGGTTGTAAAAGAAAGAGAACTAAAAGAGGCTCTTGACAGGCTAAAAAAACCTCCTGCCCTTGTAATTACAGATTCTCAGGCATTTTTAAAGGTTTCTGCCGATGTCCCCAAAGAAATAAAGCTGACTTCTTTTTCCATACTTTTTGCAAGGTTCAAAGGAGAATTAAACGAATTTGTAAAAGGAACTCTTGCCATAGATAAACTAAAAACCGGCGATAAAGTTTTAATTTGTGAATCATGCACACACCATGCCATAGGCGATGATATAGGCAGGGTAAAAATTCCACGCTGGTTAACCCAGTATGTCGGCGGAAAACTTGAATTTGAACATTATGCGGGACATGATTTTCCTGAAAACATAAAGGATTATAAACTTATAATTCATTGCGGGGCTTGTATGACAAACAGAAGAGAGATTTTATCCCGTATAATCAAAGCCGATGAAGCAGGTGTGCCTATTACAAATTACGGACTAACTATAGCTTATTCGCTGGGAATTTTTGAAAGAGCTTTAGAGCCTTTCCCGATGGCAAAATTAATCTACGAAGAAATTAAAAACAACTAAATATTTCTTAATGTTTCTTTTGAAAACTATCAACTTTTTGTTTTACGGGTTTTATATAAATGTTGTATTAATAATATAAAAAGGAAAAACAATAATGCTAAATTCACTCAGATTATCGTTTTTAAACAAATTAAACCGGAATAATAATGTTAATAATTCGCAAACAACACGTAAAGATAATGAAGCTCCAACACTTAACACATTGAAAAAAGATACTGTTTCCTTTGGAAATAATAATCAAAATCCTGTCACGGAAACCGGTGCTGTTGATGGAAATGAAAAAGAACTTTTAAGTGCAAAAACGAAATTATATACTTATGCAGATGATCTGCTAAAAAACAAACTTCAATTAAAACCTGATCAGCCTTTAAAAATTACCGCCGATAAAGAATTTTTGCCTATTGTTGAAATAGTGCAGGAACAGGCCTATAAAATGGGCTCAGGCAATGTAATTATTGATTTAAAAGACCCGATAATAGACGATTTAAACGAAAAATACGGTCAAAAGCCGAATACTGAATGGAAACAATTAAGAGATAAAAATTTAGAAGAAAAAAACGCTGCTTCTATAGACTTCAATACAGAAAATTCTCCTTATAAATCGGCAAGTTTAACAGCATCCGAACAAAATGCCGTTATTAACAGCAACAAAGTAATTATTCCTCCTGATGTTGCCAAAAAATTAGAGCTTGACCCGAAAGATATTCTTGAGGGAATGTTGAGCCTTAGAAAAGGTCAGCCTCTTCTAATAACCGCCCAGAGAGAACATGAAGCCAACGTGTACAAAATAGCGGAACATGCTCTTAAAAACGGCTCAGGTCCTGTGGAAGTACTTTTTACAGAACCAAAAGAAACATTAACCAGAAATTTCCTTCAATATGCGAAAGAAGAGCTATTAACACAAGTTCCTGAATACCAACTGGCTAGAGTACAAAAACGCTATGAAATGAATACCGCACAATTGCATTTGGATGGAGATGACCCGAATGCTCTTGAAGGAATTGATGCTGAAAAAGTATCAAAAAATACACAAGCTCGTGGTTTAGCTTTCAAACCTATCAGGGAAAAATTTGAAAACACGTACCCGTGGACTATACTTTATGCTCCTACAACAATGTCATCAATCTCTGCTTATCCTAAAACAAAAGACCCGATTAAAGCCCTTGAAGCTGCAGCTGAAGATGCACCTGAAATTCTCAGAAAAGGTAAATTTGCACAACATGCAAAAGAACTTGAAAGAAGAGCGAACGCAGTAAACGCTTTGGATCTTGATGAAGTACATTTTGTAAGTGTTGATCCTTTAACTAAAAAACCTGACGGAAAAACTGATCTTTATGTAGGTCTATCACCTAAAATTAAATTTATGTCAGCTTATGAAGAAACCACCGACGGACAAAAATTTGTTGCTAATGTTCCGACAGAAGAAGTTTTTAATTCTCCCGACAAAACAAGAACACATGGTGTCGTTTCATCTACCCTGCCTTTATCTTTAAACGGCAATTTGGTTGATGGAATTAAAATGGAATTTAAAGACGGAAAAGCCGTAAACATAACCGCTGAAAAAAATGCTGAAATCATACAAAAACACATGAACACAGACGAAGGTGCTTCTATGTTAGGAGAAGTTGCTTTAGTTGCAGGTTCACCTATATATAAAATAAGCGAGAAAAAAGGCGGAGTCTTTAACAACACTCTTCTTGACGAAAACGCTGTTTGCCATATTGCAGTAGGAAAAGGATTCTCCGCTTGTATAGACGGATTCAAAGAACTTACAGACGATAAGGCAAAAGAAGCCCTCCTTGAAGAAAGTAAAATGAACAAATCAGCTATACACACTGATTTTATGATTGGCGGTCCTAATGTAATCGTTGAAGGCATTAAGAAAAACGGTGACAGGGTAACTCTTATTAAAGACGATAAATTCCAAATTTAAACATAAAAAAAGAGGGATTTAATCCCTCTTTTTTTATACTAAAACCTCTTTGTTAAATTTAAAAACTAAAGAAATTTTTCCAAAAACCATGTTTTGAACAACATGCATAGTCCTTATAATCAGGATCAACAGCAATTGTAGGTACATTGATAGGAACTGCTGCCCCTGTTGCGCATGGGTTACAAGGATTACCCGGAACTAAAGCATAAGATTTTACGTATGTTTTAGCAATAGGAACTACTCTTATATAGGTATTACAAGGATTAATTGTAGTTACAGGAACCGCTGCACCAATATATTGCTGACCACAACTACTGCACTGTGCAAAAACAGGTTGAGAAAATGCCATAAGCAAACCCAATATTGCCAGAGATTTTTTCATAGGTATAACTCCTTTATTTTTATTGTTTGTTTCCTTATAACGAAACACTTTTAGTGTTATAACATATTAAAAACAAAATTTTATTCGCAAAACCTCTAATCTTTAATACTATTCTTTATACTTATACTAATCGGTAGTTAAAATCCCAAATTTATTTTTGAAGCGGTATATTTATAACTTTATAAAAATGAAATTCTGATGGTTCAAGTTTTTCAAAATAAAATTTGTTCTCTGACAGGTTATTTAATTTAGTTGTTTCAGAAAAATTTAAATCTTCGTTATTTAAGACATATTCTGAAACAACCGAAAACCCTTCAGGAACAACTGTTTCAATATTATAAATAATTTGGTTTTCGACGGTAATAAATTCACCATGAGAATTTCTGACAACTTCTGTCGGCGGTTTTTCATTTGCAACAACAAAAATATTTTCTTTTAAATTCTCCGAAAGCACCAACCAGCTTATAAAACCTGTTTCACTGTTACTATAAACAATTTGAGCCTTTCCTTCCAGCAAAACATTATTAATTAAAGCAAATCTGTTTATGGCATCAAATTTTTCAAAAAATTCATAATTATTATTTCTTTTCATGGCCTCTTCTGCGCCTATTACAGATTCTATGCCTGTTTTTGTAAAAGATTCATCACCGTCTATAAACATAACGGGTCTTGAAGAATGCTCTCCCCCGCACAGGAACTTGTATTTAAACCATTTAAACAAAGCTCCGGCTTCTCCCAGTTGACCCGGATACTGGTTAATTTCTCTAAATTCTCCGTCCTGATTATTATAAATTTTCAAAATAGAGAGTTTTTCCTGTTTAATATCGGCTGATTTATTGTATTCTTCAAGCTGTTCGTTATCTTCCACAATTCGCAAAACAGTTTTCGAGCTTTGAGAGATTATATCGCTTCCCCAGAGAATATCAAAAGCCATGTCCTTATGATATTCTTTAAAAAAATTATCCCAGAGCATGTATTCAGCGAGCGCCGCAAAATAAGAAACTTCTTTTTTCAGCTCATTATTCGCCAAGCCTAAAACTTTTCGGGGAGCCCTGTAACTTATAGGAAAACCGTCTTGTTCAGAGACTTCATCAACAATATGGTCAATATGATCAACCCTGAATCCGTCAAAATTATAGTCTTTTTGTATTTTTTTCAAAAAATTCACATAAAAATCTATTACTTTCCAATTATATTCTGTTACCTGATTACCCGCCTTAAAAGGCGTTTCAGTCGAAGGCTCATCGCCTCTTCCTTTCATCCTCTGCTCGCAATCCGCTGCTTGGTTGCTCGCCTTAAACGGCGTTTCGGTCGAAGGCTCATCGCCTCCTCCCTTCAGCCTCTGCTCGCAATCCGCAAAATAAACGAAATAATAAGGTGTCTGGCAATCAAGATTTGCAAAATGGGTTACATCTTTATCCTTGTTATCAAAATGCCTAAACATCGGATAACCCTCACCTTCACTCATTTTATCAAATACCGGCACCCCTGATGAACACCATGCCCCGCCCGGAGCCGACCAAAGTCCGCTTTTTATAAGCTCTCCTACAATTTCATCTTGTTTTGTTATATCATCTTCTATTAATTCAACTTTTTCAGGCTTTTCGAGTATTTCACAAATTTTTTCTTTTACTTTTTGAGAAATTTTTTCCTGATTTTCTTTTGAAAGCATTCTCTTTGAAAATTCTTTTTTCCTTAAAAGCATTTCATTACCAAAAATATCAAAAATTTCTTTTAAATCATCTCCAACAGGTAAATAAATTCCTAATAATTCTTCCTGTAAAATATTTTTAACTTTTTTAACAAAAATAAAATTATGAGTTTGTGATAAATTTAAAGCGATTTTTTCGGCTTCTTCCGTTAATTTAACGGTTAAATCCTTAATATCAAACCATCTTGCAACATAAGGCGCAGCAAGAATTGTTTTTGAAAACCTTCCTGTCTGCGGAAGGACATCATACATGGTCGGATGCCCTGCCAGCTGCGTTAAAGCAAGAAAAAGCCTTACCTGGTTTTTTGCATCAAGTTTCGTTTTTTCTTTTAAAAATGCATCCTCCAGCTTTTCGCTGACTTCCGAGCTTTTGGGAAGATATGCGCATCCGAATTCTCTCGGATGAAAAGGAATTAAATACATTGTCGTGCCTAAAACGCCTTCTTTAATATTGCCGGAAGGCAACGTTACAAGCTGTTTGAGCCAGTCAATAAATTTTCCGGGTTCTTTTGTTTTATTTCCGTTTCCAAGCCCTGCCAGATTTACAAGTTTTATATTATGCCCTTCTTTGTTTATCCATGCAGAACTTTTATACCCTGCACGACTGACGGGACTGATATTTTCCGGGTGAAAATCAAATTTTTCAGCTTTATATATATTATTGAGCTTAAATTTTTCTTCAAGTGCAAGCAATGTTTCTGCTTCTGTTAACTCTTCCAGCGCTTTTATATGCGGGTATGGAAGATAACCGTATTTTTGAACTTTACTTATAATATAGTTTTTTCTGTTTTCATCAATATTTTCAAAATTATATAAGGATTTTAATTGATTTAAAATTCGGGTTAAATTTTCTGAGTTAATCGTTAATAAGGGCTTTGTGACAAGACTCATTTATTTTTCCTCAAATTACTTCTCTGTTTACATTTTTACATCAAAAATTTTTTGCCGAAAAGTCGTTTTATTGAATATTATATATTACAAAATATTAAATTGGTTTTTTGCCTAAAAACCTAGTTTTTACAAGGATTTTTTATCTTTTTTATAAAATTTATCAATTTTTTAAATAAATCATGTCAATTTTTTTTATTCACGTGCTTTCTATCATTAGCTGTTTCGTTAATAAGTTTAAAGCACTTAAGTGAGCGTTTTGATCAAAGATGAATATTCCATCAATTAATTATCGACAAAAATCAAATTTTCAAAACAATAATCAGCCAAAACCTGCTTTTGGAAGAGCATTGACAACTGCGGAAACACAAATGTTAAGCCAAAGTCTTGAAACGGCAAAAGAAAAATCAGGAATAAATTATCTTGCAATGATTATGCCTATCGCTGCAACTCCTGCAAAAAGCAGAGAAAATACAGGCATAGGAAATTTTTCCGGCATTTCAAAATTATTTGAAAAAATAGCGCCGTTAACCGGTATTAATGCAAGCCAATTATTACCGACAGGGGAAATTTCTGCTAATAAAGACTTTTCGCCTTTTAACACTCCGGGCTTTGGATTATCTCTCAATTATGTTAATCCTTTTGAACTGACAAAAGATTCTTTCGGAAACCTGTTAAAAGAGTCCGGCCCTGATTTAATAAGTTTTGATATAAAAAATCATTACAGAACTAATTATGAGAATAAAAACAATATTGAAAAATTGCTTAATAAAGCTTATGAAAATTATACTAAATCAAACAATGATTCTTCGATTAAACAGTTAGCTGATAAGTTTAAAGCCTTTAAAGAAAAAGAAGAAATTAAATTCTGGCTTGATTCATACGCAAAAAAATATGACGGCAATAACCCTGAGCGTTATAAATTCAAACAATTTATAGCTGAAGAACAATATAAAAAAATGCAAACAGATTTGAAAGATGTAAACAAAAACGGCATAAAAATAATTGTTGACTGTCCTATTGGAATGAATGAAGCTTTAGACGGTCAAATAGCAAAAGATAAATATAATGGCGAAAATCCGTTTTTTAGTTCCAAAGACAGTCTGGCATGCGATAATGGAGGCAAAGCAGTACGATGGGGTTTACCTGTATTGCACCCTGAAAAAGAATCGGCCAAATCACTTGTATACCATAAAGCCTTATATCAGGCCAAACACGGAAACGGAGTCCGAATTGATGCAGCGCAATATCTTATGTATCCTTCTATCAATAACGGTCTTGACGATAAAGTAATTATTCCTGATGTTTACAGCAAAAACCCAAAAATCATTGGAGATGCTTTTTTATCGGGCATAAAAGACGGCGGTGCTGAAAAAGACCTGTGTGTTGCCGAACATTTGCCATTTAATCCTGCTTATGATGAAAAACTCGTTGACGGTTATTTAAAGAATAACGGAATTTTAAATAAAATTCCCAAATTCAGTTGCGCTCAATGGGGAGATACCGATTCAGAAAAATGGGATTGTTTTGCTAACCATGATGAACAAAATATTCATCAACAAAAAAGCCCGAACACTGATGAAATAAAAAACACTTTTGCCTGGTTACTGGGAAGACCTGCAAAAAAATATCAGTTAATGTTCACTGATATTCTGGGATATAGCGATGCATATAACGTAAAAAATACCAATAATAAGAATAACTGGAAATTCAGACTGCCTGAAAACTGGGAAACAGAATATCATGACCATCTTCAAAAAGGACTCGGCTTTAATGCTCCTGAAACATTCGACAAAGTTTTAGAACAAAAAGGCGTTACAGATGATAAGTTGAAACGCAAATTATATGAATTCGGTCAAATTCTTAGAAAAAAAGGTGTGAAAACACAGCAAGAAGCAGATACTTTATTTGGGTCAGATTATATTGATTCTAAATTAAAGTAAAAATCAAAAAACAAAGCCTACCTCTTGGTAGGCTTTGTTTTTTACATAATTTTTTCTATAATTCGTCAGGAGAAGCGATTCTTCCTAAAATTGCGCTTGCTGCTGCGATTGCAGGGTTTGAAAGATATACTTCGCTTTTTGGATGACCCATTCTTCCTACAAAATTCCTGTTTGTAGTTGAAATTGCTCTTTCTCCTTCTGCCAATATACCCATATGACCACCAAGGCATGGTCCGCATGTAGGAGTAGAGAAAGCTCCGCCAGCTTTGACAATTTTTTCGGCATAGCCTAATCTTATACACTCAAGATAAATTTCCTGCGTTCCCGGAAGAACTATAAGCCTTACATCGGGATGAACCTTACGGCCATCCAAAATTTCCGCGGCTTCCTTAAGATCCGGCAATCTTCCGTTTGTACAGCTTCCTATTACAGCCTGATCTATTTTTATATTTCCAACCTGCGAAATAGGTTTTGTATTCTCGGGAAGATGAGGAAATGACACTGTTGGCTCTATCTTGCTTGTATCATACTCAATTACTCTTAAATACTCGGCATTTTCATCACTTTGATAGAATTTATAAGGTCTTAAAGTTCTGTTTTTAACGTATTCTTCAGTAATTTTATCAGCCGGAATAATTCCGTTTTTCGCGCCTGCTTCAATTGCCATGTTACAAATCGTAAATCTTCCGTCTATAGAAAGCTCGTCAATTGCCGAACCAGTAATTTCCAATGATTGATAAAGCGCTCCATCAACCCCGATATCCCCGATAAGATGAAGAACAAGGTCTTTTCCCGAAACCCATTTGTTTAATTTCCCGTTAAAAATAACTTTTATTGTTTCGGGAACCTTAAACCATGTTTCGCCTGAAGCCATAGCACATGCCAAATCCGTAGAACCCACTCCCGTAGAGAAAGCCCCTAAAGCACCGTAGGTACATGTGTGCGAATCAGCACCTATAACAAGATCCCCCGGGCCTACAATACCCTGATCGGGAAGAAGCGTATGTTCAATGCCAAGTCTTCCGACTTCAAAATAATGTTTTAACCCCTGTTCTTTTGCAAATTCTCTTATAAGTTTCGCATTTTGAGCTGATTTAATATCTTTGTTCGGTGTAAAGTGATCGGGAACAAAGACAACTCTTTCTTTATCAAAGACTTTATCAACACCTATTTTTCTGAATTCGTTTATCGCAACGGGACCTGTAATATCGTTAGCAAGAGTAATATCAACTTTTGCCGTTATCAAATCACCTGGTTTGACTTCATCAAGACCTGCGTGCGCCGCTAAAATCTTTTCTGTTATTGTCATTGCTCTGGTCATCTTTTCTCACCCATATTTATTTTCTTAAACATGTATAATAATAATATTCACACTAAAAAAACTCAAATTTTTATGAAAATATTCGACAAAAAAATAATAAGTTTAATTACAGGTGCAGTATTTATTGCACTTATATTAAAAAATATTGATATAAACAAGTCCTTAGAAGCTGTTAAGCATTTAAACTTTTTTTATGTGCTTTTAATGATTCCTGCCCATTACTGTGCATTCTTGTTCAGGGCTTTAAGATGGAAAACAATTCTTTCGGAAAAAAAAGAAATCAAACTGACTTCTTTTTTAAATTCTCTTTTGAGAGGTTGGCTTGTTAACTGTGTTGTTCCTGCAAGAGGCGGCGAGCTTTATAGGGCTCATTTTTTTGGAAAAAAAGAAGACTTAAGCAGGGTAACTATTCTGGCATCAATTGTGCTGGAAAGGATTTTTGACGGTTTAATCTTGTTTTTAATTTTATTTTTGTTGGCTTCGTTTGTTTATTCAAGCAAAAAGTTTTTCGGAATTGCTGTTGCAGCAGGAATTATTTTTGTAGGGACTTTTTTGAGTTTATTATTAATTTCAAAATTTTATAAAAATGCTTTTATTAAAGAAAAATTTAAACGGTTTTTTGCACCAACCCCAAATACCCGAATTAAAAACTTTTTAAGCAAAATTTTAAATAAAATAACAGGAACGGTTAATTCTTTTATAAACGGTCTTGAAATTTTCAACTCGCCTGTTTTAATTTTAAAAACGTTTTTTATTACACTTCTCGTGTGGCTTTGTGAAGGATTGTCTTTGTTTGTGTTAATTAAAGGATTTGGCTATTCTATAGGAATTTTAGGTTCTTTATTTGTTTTATCTATAATAGCTTTTATTTCTTTAATACCTGCGGGACCCGGCTCTTTAGGGACTTTGCAGTGGGGATTTATAATTGCTTTAGGCTTTTTTAATATTTCTCGAGAAACAGCTTTTGCCGTTTCAGTAATAAGTCAACTTTTTTCAGTTATTACTGTTTCTTTAGGCAGTTTATTTTTTATGGCAACAGAGCATTTTGACTTAAAAGAAAAAGATTATACAAGTTTAGAAAACTAAAAAAAATTATACTTTTGTCAGCTAAAAATATTGTTTTAATTTGTTATTCTTCTTTAAAAGGAGAAAATTTATGACACTTTATTTTTCTGAAAGACCTATAAATAGAGCATTTCTTTCTGAATTAAGAAAAAATATCCCCAGAGGAGAAATAAGTTCAAATCGTCTTGATATAAAACGAGCAAACACTATCGATTATAAAATGCTTTTAAATAATTTTGATTGCGCTGTGGCTAAAACAAAAAGTGTTTATAATGTTGCCATAACTCTTCCTATAGACATGGCTTACAGAATTCCGTCATGGATAGTTCAGGGAGACGGGGAATTATGGGTAAATCCAAAACCTGCATTAAAAAGTATTAACGCTGAAGGACATGAAGTTTTTATAACAGAATTTCACTTTTATGTTGACGAAGATAAACTGCATAAAATGCCTGAAACAAAAGATATTTCTGTACAGGAATCCTTAATAGAAGAATTTATAGAAATACGTCACGCTCTTATTCACGGAAACGAAGAACCTATTGATATTTTTAGAAAAATTTATGCCAAAGAAAAATATATAATACCAAAAAGCAGGGTAGCAAAGTACCTTGATTCTATTTTAAAATTTGAAAAGTAAGAGAAACTCTTGTTAAAAATATAAACAGCTTGTTTGATAGTGCTGTTTTGATTTTAACAGGACAGATTTTAATTTTTTAAACCGTTAATAAAACTTTTACAGAACCTTTTCCTGAAAGAGTAATTGTCTCCTGTCTTTTTACTCCATTTCCGGAAGATTCAAACAATATTTCTACCTGTTTTTCAAAATCGTTTAAATTTTTTTCTTTTATTCTCTTGATTGAAGAAGTATTCAAGAAGCCGACCTCCGAGTTTAAAAAGGATTTATAAACATAAATAGCTAGATTAATAACAATATAACCTATTATGAAAATTTTACAACCCTAAAATATTAATACTATTCAGCTTTTTAAAATATTTCTTTGAAATTATTATAAAAAAACATATAATGTATTTATATTTTAAATAATATTCTTTAATTTATTGTTCGAATAGTTGCAACGTTTTGTAACATTTCAACTATATTTTGACAGGATTAATGTAAAAATTTTTACATATTAAATAAAAAATAAAATTAATGAGATTTTCATAATGAACCATAGAAAAAATATAACAGATGCAAAAAGAATAGTTTTTAAGCTTGGAACAAACACTATTACAAACAAAGACGGAAATATTGCTCTTTCAAGAATTTACTCTTTTATAGAATCGATTTCTGACTTAAAAAAAGAAGGCAAAGAAATCATTATTGTTACTTCCGGTGCTGTTGGAATGGGCGCAAAAATCTTAAAGCCTACGGAAAAATTTGATCCCATAAGCATAAAACAAGCTTGCGCCGCTGTCGGTCAGGGAAAATTAATGCATTTTTATGAAGAAGCTTTAGAAAAATTTAATATAACGACAGCTCAAATTCTTCTTACTTCCGATGATTTTGCTTACAGAAAAAGATATTTGAGCCTGAGAAACACCTTGAACACCCTTCTTGAACTTGGTGTAATTCCTGTAATTAACGAAAATGATACTATTTCTACCGGAGAGCTGGAATGCTACAAAGAAAATGAAATAGAAGTTTGTTTTGGCGACAACGATAAACTTTCTGCACTTGTTACAAGCAAGCTTGATGCTGATTTGCTTGTAATTTTATCTGATATAGACGGGCTTTACGATGATGATCCGCGTGTTAACAAAGAAGCAAAAATTATTTCCGTGGTTGAAGAAATAACTTCCGAAATAGAATCCCTCGGTTTTGAAGCTTCAAAAGGCGGCAGAGGCGGCATGAAAACAAAAATTGAAGCTGCAAAAGTTGTTATGCATTCAGGCGGAATGCTGTTAATTGCAAACGGAAAAGAAGCCGGCATTATAAGCAAAATTTTTAACGGAGAACCTATCGGTACACTGTTTTTACCGGTAGAACACCTGTCGGGAAGAAAAAAATGGATCGCCTACGCTACCAACATAAACAGTTATATAAAAATAAATGACGGCGCTAAAAAGGCTTTAATTGAAAAAAAAGCAAGCTTAATGCCGGTAGGTATCATTGAAATAATAAATTCTTTTAAAAAAGGGGATGTTATTTCTTTGCTTGATAAAAACGGAAAAGAATTTGCAAAAGGAATGACAAACTATGCAAGCCACGAATGTAAACAGGTTATAGGCAAGCATTCGGAGGAAATAGAAAAAATACTGGGTTTTAAAAACTATGATACAGTCATTACAAGAGATAACATAGTTATTCTCTAGCTTTTACAAACAGGAGTTTCTTTAAAATGGAAAAAATAGCACAAAGTGCTAAACAGGCTTCATATAAACTGGCTTCTTTAAAAGAAGATACTAAAAATAAAGCTCTTTTAAAAGTTGCTGAACATATAAAAAACAATATTGACTTAATTCTTCAAGAAAATAAAAAGGATTTAGCAGAAGCAGAAACGCTTTTTAAAGACGGTTCTTTAACAAAACCTTTATATGACAGACTAAAGCTTGATGAAGAAAAAATTAATGTAATCATAAAAGGAATAGAAGACGTTGTAAAACTTGAAGACCCTGTAAATAAAGTTTTATGGGATATGGAACTTGATAAAGACCTTGAGCTTTACCGTATAAGTTGTCCTATCGGAGTAATAGGAGTTATCTTTGAATCAAGACCTGACGTTGTTCCACAAATAGCTTCTCTTGCAATAAAATCGGCAAATTCTGTCATTCTAAAAGGCGGCATTGAGGCTTTAAACTCAAACAAAATTTTTGTTAAATTAATAACGGAAGCCCTTAAAACCATTCCCGAATTTCCCGAAAATTCTATAAGTCTTATAAAAACAAGGGAAGATGTTAAAGAATTGCTTCAGTTAGACAAATATATCGATCTTTTAATCCCTCGAGGAAGCAATAACCTTGTTAAATATATTCAAGAAAACACAAAAATTCCTGTACTCGGTCATACAGAAGGAATTTGTCATATTTTTGCAGACGAAACAGCTCTTTTGGATAAAGCCGTCAAAGTTTCTATAGACTCAAAAATTCAGTACCCTGCGGCATGTAATGCTGTTGAAACTTTGCTTATCCATAAAAACATCGCTGAAAAACTTTTACCTGTTTTAATTTCTGAATTCAAAAAAGAAAACGTTATTGTAAAAGGAGATGAACTAACCCGAACAATAGTTCACAACGTAGAAGAAGCCTTTGAAGAAGACTGGAGAACAGAATACAGCGATAAAATCATTTCAATAAAAATAGTTGAAGATATTCATGATGCCATAAACCACATAAATCTATACGGTTCAGGGCACACTGACTGCATAATAACCGAAAATACCGAAAATAGGGATTTATTTATGAATCTGGTAGATTCAGCAGGAGCATACTGCAATGTTTCCACGAGGTTTGCTGACGGCTTCAGGTACGGTCTGGGCGCTGAAGTCGGAATAAGTACAAACAAAACACATGCCCGCGGTCCTGTCGGACTGGAAGGGCTTACAATATACAAATACAAACTTTACGGCAACGGACAAACAGTCGCTGAATTTTCAGGTAAAAATGCTAAAAATTATACACATAAAAAAATCAGCTTATAAAGCAGGGTTTTAAAACTTTTCAGGCAATATTAATCGGCACTAAAATTCTTTTGCTGACCGCTTATTCGGCATAAAATCAGGAATTTAAAATTGTTTTAATATTAGTATATAATTAATTAATAATTTGCATTTGTAAAAAATATAAAAGGAAATAATGGAAAAAAATTATTATATAAGAAAAATAACGCCTGAAAGCGCGGAAAAAGTCATTCAGGAGATTGGCTTTGACAAATCATATTTAAAACAGGCTCTTTCAAAGTATAAATTTAATCTTTATAAAATACAGGATTTAACATGCCCTCAAGCCTCTATAATAAAGCAGCTTGCACTTTCTATAGGTGCTGATGCCGCTATTCACAGGGAAGTTCTTACATGCAAAATTGATAAAACGGATATTTTAATCAGTTGTACTGATTCTCAACTAAAACTTTTATTCGAAAAACTTAAAAAACAACCTTTCGGACTTGCGAAATTAGCGGGAAATCTCTCTGAACTACTAAATAAAATTCCTCATCCGATTAAAATAAGAGGAAAAACTTTTGATTGGACTCAAAAAACTTATATAATGGGGATTTTAAACGTCACTCCCGATTCTTTTTCGGATGGAGGAAAATTTAACACACCTGAAAAAGCTTTTGAACAAGCAAAATATTTGATTCAATCAGGCGCTGATATTATAGATATAGGCGGAGAATCCACAAAACCTTTTTCCGGAGAAGTTCATCAGGATGAGGAATTAAACAGAATCCTCCCTGTTCTTGAAAAGATAAGGGAATTTGATGAAAATATTGCGATTAGTATAGATACCAGACACTCTATTGTTGCAAAAGAAGCCATAAAAGCAGGGGCTGACATTATAAATGATGTCTCCGGTTTTGATTGGGACTTAAACATGATTGATGTTGCTTCCGAACTTCAGGTTCCCGTGGTAATTATGCATTCCAAGCCAAACCCCGAAACAATGCAAATAAATCCGACTTACGAAAAAAACATTATAGACGCTATCTATGAAAGCCTTTCCAACAAAGTGATGAAAGCTGTTTCTTCAGGAATAAAGCCCGAAAACATAATAATTGATCCGGGTATCGGTTTTGGAAAGACTTTAGAGCATAATATCGAGATAATAAAAAGAGTAAAAGAATTTAAGTCTTTAGGCTGTGCCTTATTAGTTGGTGTTTCAAGAAAATCAATGATTACAAATATATTAAAGTCTTCTTCATCCGAAGAAACAGAGGAAGCAAATATTTCTCTTAATGCCTATATGGCTTCACAGGGAGCAAATATTATCCGTGTTCATGATACAGGAAAGCATTTTAAGGCTTTTAAAGTTCTGGACAGAATCCTATACTGAGATAAATTACAGCATTAAAAAGGTTTTTTATGGAAACTATAGATAAAATTAAAAAAATAATTTTTTACATATCGCTTTTTCTTATGAGCTTTATGTTCTCCTTAACAAAAAACACTGCTGACCTCGATTTATGGCACAGATTGGCTGTCGGAAAAATATTTTCACAACTGGGAAATGTTCTTTATCATGATATTTTTACTTATTTTCCGTCAAAACCTCTATGGGTAGATCACGAATGGCTATCAGGAGTTGTTTTTTATAACGTGAGTAGCTATTTTGGAGATTACGGTATTATATTTTTCAAAATAGCTATACTTTTCAGTATTCTGGTATTAATTTTCAAAACAAATCAACTGATTTATCCTGAACCTGAAAAACTGCGAATCGGATGGTATTTTATTACACTTATTTCAGTATTACTGGGTATAGCAGCAACATTAAGATGTCAGGCTTTTACATATTTGTTTTTTACTCTCTGGATTTACGTTCTTGAAAGAATAAGAAGGGGTGAAAACAGATTAATATGGATTTTGCCTGTAACAACACTGCTGTGGGCAAACATGCATGCGGGTTTTTTTTCCGGATTTGGCTTGCTGGTTTTTTATGCGGCAGGCGAATTTTTAAACAAAAAGAATCCATTGAAATATCTTGGAATTCTGGCTTTATGCCTCTCTATGACGCTTATAAACCCTTACGGAATAAATTACTGGCATTACTTAATAGAAGCCGTAACAATGCCCAGACCTTACATCACCGAGTGGTGCCGGCTTAATCCTTTTGAAAGTTTTTATAAAATTATAGGAACAAAAATCCAGGTTGTATTATTAATCACGGCTTTGAGTTATAAAATATTTTCAAAAAACACTGTTTCGCAAAAAATTAAATTTGATTGGGTAGAAATAATAGCCTTCGGGGCAACTTTATATCTCGGAATACAACATTTAAGGCATATTGTATTTTTCTCAATTATAGTCGCTGTTTTTGGATATAAATACTTTGCTGTTTTTACAGATGCTGTCTTTAAGAAAATTAGAGACAAAATTTACGGTTTAATTCCGGAAAACAAACATACCCTTGTTAGTTTTACAAAATTTGCCTTTATATACAGTTTTATAATTAACGCTTGCCTGATTATGATTACCAGTACACCTCTTGAAATCAACCTTTCGTTTTACCCGACTAAAGCTGTTGAATTTATTAAAATTAACAAACTGAAAGGTAATTTGTTAGTTCCTTTTAATTGGGGCAGTTATACAATGTGGAAATTATACCCGCAAAATCTTATTTCCATTGACGGAAGATATGAAGAAACCTATAAAAATGAAGCTTATATGGATGTAAGCGCTATAACTTTATACAATAAAATGCAAAACCGCAAAAAATGGAAAGAAATTTTTAATAAATATCATCACGATGTTATTTTAATAAATAAAGATACTCCTATTCAAAAAAACTTTAGGGAATTAAAAGAATGGAAGCCTATTTACGAAGATAAAAAAGCTGTTGTTTTTGTCCCGTCTTCAACACCTGAAAAAAAATGGCTTCAACCCAATCAGGATGAAAATTATTACATAAAAACAAAGTATGAAAATAATATTAATTTTTAAACTTTATTTGATTTATACTATAGAATCAAAGAGAGTTATTTTTAACTGAAAACAGGTTAAGTAATGAATAAAAAACCGATAGTTGCAATAGTAGGCAGACCAAATGTCGGGAAATCGACTTTTGTAAACCGTCTTATAGGCTCAAGAGAATCCATAGTTGATGATATGCCGGGTGTTACAAGAGACAGACTTTATTTTGACATCGACTGGGCAAACAGACAATTTACCATAATAGACACTGGCGGTATTATTCCAGGGATGGAAGATGAAATTATGCTGTCTATCTACACTCAGGTGGAAATTGCGGCAGAACAAGCTGATGTCATTCTTTTCCTCGTTGACGGAAAAGACGGTCTTACGGCAACAGATGAAGATATTGCAAATTTACTAAGAAAAGGTTTTAAAAAACCCGTATTTTTAGTGGTAAACAAAATTGATACACCGGAAAAAAACAGTCTTATAAACGAATTTTATGCTCTCGGGATAGGAGAGCCTTATCCGATTTCCGCTATGCACGGAACTGGAGATGTAGGCGATCTTCTGGATGAGATTGTAAAGGTTTTGCCGGAATATCGCGAAGAAGAAAAAATCGAAAAAATCAAAATAGCCGTTGTTGGAAAACCAAACGTAGGCAAATCCTCTCTCGTAAATTCCCTTTTGGGAGAAGACAGGGTCATAGTCAGTGATGTTTCCGGCACGACAAGAGATACCATTGATACCGAACTTTGTGTAGACGGGGTAAATTATACTCTGGTCGATACGGCAGGCATAAGAAAAAAAGCCAAAGTTGAGTACGGTATTGAAAAATTTTCCGTAGCAAGAAGCTTAAAAGCAATAAGAAACGCTGATGTGGCTCTTTTGATGATAGATGCTCTTGAAGGTTTGACAGATCAGGACAAAAAAATAAGCCAGATAATCGTTGAGGACGGAAAAGCCTTTATCATTGTGGTGAACAAATGGGATGCCGTTGAAAATAAACAAACCAATTCAGTAAGCGACTTTACTAAAAAAATCCAAAAAGAAGCTCCTTTTCTAAACTATGTCCCTTTATTGTTCATAAGCGCAAAAACAAAACAGCGTTTAGGGAAAATTTTCCCTGCTGTTCAAGAAGCTTATGAATTTACAAATAAAAGAATCGCAACAAACCTTTTAAATAAAGTTATTTTAGAAGCTTTATCCCTAAATCCTCCGCCATCACAAAAAGGAAAGCGTTTAAGAATCTATTATTCAACACAGGCTTCTGTTGCTCCTCCTACTTTTATTCTTTTTGTCAATAACAAGGATATTTTGACTCAAAGTTATGAAAAATATATTGAAAACAAGCTCCGCGAATCTTTCGGGTTTTTCGGAACCCCTATCAGAATTGTAATCCGCGAAAAAGAAGAAAAGAAATAAGAAATATAAAAATTGGAAAAACAAAAATGACCTTTGAATCAAAAATAAGACCCATAGAATGGGCAGAAAACCACGTAAAACTTGTAGACCAAACATTGCTTCCTTACGAATACAAAACGGTCAATATAAAAACATATCAGGAAATGGCATCTGCAATTAAAAACATGATAGTTAGAGGCGCACCCGCCATTGGAGTTTCCGGGGCTTTTGGTGTTGCATTAGGCGCACAAACATTATCAGGATTCCAAAACAAACAGGATTTTCTCGAAAAACTTCAGGAAATTGGAGAATTTTTAAAATCAACCCGTCCCACAGCAGTAAATTTAGCATGGGCGGTGGATATTCAACTTGACTTGGCAAAAAATTCTTTTGAAGCTACAGAAAAAATCATTAAACTTCTTGAAGAAAATGCTGTAAAACTTCTTCATGACGATATAGAAATCAACAAAAAAATCGGTGAACACGGCTCAAAAATCGTTCCCAAAAGCGCGACAATACTTACACACTGCAATGCAGGGGCTTTGGCAACAGCAGGATACGGAACAGCTCTTGGGGTTGTTCGTTCAGCTTTTGCAAAAGACAACACGATTCAAGTTTTTGCTGATGAAACCCGCCCGCGTCAACAAGGCGCAAGGCTCACCACATGGGAACTCGTAGAGGATAAAATCCCTACAACTCTTATAACAGACGGTATGTGCGGATATTTCATGAAAAAAGGAATGATTGATCTTGTAATAGTCGGTGCCGACAGAATTGCTTCCAATGGCGATACGGCAAACAAAATAGGCACTTACACCGTTGCTCTTGCCGCAAAAGCTCATAATATACCTTTTTATATAGCTGCACCTCATTCTACAATCGATATGTCAATCAAATCAGGTGATGAAATCACCATAGAAGAGCGTGATAGAGAAGAAGTAACACACATAAACGGAAAAACTGTTTGCGCGGAAGGTGTAAATATAATTAATCCGGGTTTTGATGTTACCCCTGCTGAATTTATAGCGGGAATAATTACAGAAACAGGTATTCACAAGCCTTCAGAGTTAAAAAGTTTATACAAATTAGAACTTTAAATGGATTGATTAAACTGGTCTAGCAATAGTTTGATCCTCAATTATTTTTCCGAATCTTTCAATCTTAAGTCCTTCTGAATCTACAATAACTTTATCAAAAGGTGTTAATCGTCCTACTTTTTTTCCATTCACACCTAATATTTTTAGAGCTTCTTCTATTATAAGACCAATGCACAAGCAGCTAATTTTTAAGAATTTGGAGTAATTTGCAATA
>JBAWVS010000042.1 GCA_037147175.1 bacterium | reverse complement strand
TTCGGGAAAATCCGGCTTTGCCGGTTTTCCTGAAAACAAACTCGTTTCAGTATAAATAAGTTATTTAGTCGCATTTTCGCTGCAATCTCAGAATGACAATAAAAAATGTACATTATATAAGAAGGAGGATTTTATGGAAAAAAATGACTTTAAACAGGGTAAATTACTGGAAGAAAAGCTTCTTAACAGCAATCCGACGTTTGATTATGAAAGCGAGCTTAAAAATCAGATAAATAAAGAAATTGAAGATGCCAGGGCTTTAGAAGAAAAAAGGCGGAATAAAACTGAATTTCTTGTAGAAACTGATATTTTGAAGCTTTCTGAAGCGGAAAAATTCGATAAAAACACTATTTACAAGGTTTTTAACAGAAAGCAAAAAACCGAAACCTTTGTTAACGGCGAGCAGGCACAAAATTTGATTAAGTATATAAATGATTATGTTTTGATGTTTGATCACAGGATTATTGAGGCGTAAAAACTTCATTTTTACGTTATATATTGCTGAAAATATTTTTAAGTCGTCATTGCGAGCATAGCGAAGCAATCTATAAAAATAAAATGGATTGCTTCGTTGAGTCTAAAGCCTCTCCTCGCAATGACGCGTAAATTTATTCAACAATTCAAGTTTATTAGACAGATTCTTCGGGTTAAAACCCTCAGAATGACCTCCGGAAATATTAAACGGGATTATATTTAGAAACCAATTTTTGAGGAAAAAATATGTCAAATTATTATGATATTCTTAAAAACGTCTGTGTGCTTGCACATGAGGAAAAACCTTCTTCGTTTATGACTACTGAAAGCCCTTATGCGGAAATTAAACAGTATATAAACGACATCCTCGAAGAAGTTTGTTCGAAATTTTACTGGACTTTCAGGGAAAAATCTTTTAATCTCTCAACGGTTCCAGGACAAAGAGAATATGCTTTGCCTACAGGCGTTGCGGCTTCGGGGATTATTGAAAACGGGGTCAGGATTTCGGGGGTGTCCAAGCCTCTTTATTTCATGCTTCACTCTGATCTTGATGCCATTGCGCAGAGCAGTGCAAAGCCTTTCAGGTACTCTGTTTATGCTGACAAATTAATTCTTGATCCCACTCCTGATGCTGTTTATTCTTTAACGATAAAGTTTTTGACGGTGAATTTTGCGTATAACTTTGATGAGCAAACTCATGAAATAATTGAAAAACCTGCGCTCTCTCTGGAAACAGATGTTACGATACTTCCTGACAGGTTTATTAAGGTTATTGAGTGGGGCGCGTATTCTCTTTACAGGCAAAACTTTAAGCCTGACAGCAAATACAAGCTTGCTAGAGATAAATATCTCGAGTTTCTGCTCGATATGCAAAAACATGACAGCTATTGCGGTGATTCTTCACCTGTTATAATTTTAAATCAAAACTTAAGCCCGACACAGCAGGTGTTAAAGGATTTCTTTAAGCCCTAAATCCAAAGTGACAAAATAATTCCAATAAAAAACCCGCTTATAAATAAGCAGGCTGCACATACGATATGCTTCACTTTAGGGTATTGAGGTAGAGGTATTGAGGGTAAACCTATGTAAAAATGTTTGTTCTTGATTCCTGATAATTATTTGCTAATTTTATAGGAAACAACGGGTTGTTCACTGCATTATTTCTTACTTCAGGTGCTTTTGCCCTGTGTGAGCAGGCTAACCAGCCAAATGGTGTTTGGTTTGATTGTACTTGTAAATCTGATGATGCCATACCTAATTCCCTTCCTCTTCCCTATTATTTGCTTGTAATTTTCGCATTGTCGCTATTATGAGCGGAAGTCTGCTTTAGTTTCTTGATAAAACTCTTTATTGAAGAAACTTTGCGGCTCTTGCTCTTTCTTTAGCAATAAAATTCATTTTCTTGCAGAGTTTTTTAACTCAATTACTCGAAGATGTCTGTTATTACTTCAGATTGACAATTTATGCGGATGTTTAAAAAAGTGTTAAGACTTACTGTCTTTACCTTCCGTCCTTCTCTTGCAAGGTCTGAGCCAAAAAGCTGAATCATAATTTTGTTTTAAGATTGCTTATTTTGCTCTTTCCTTCTTATATATATAAAAACAAACAAGTGCGAAGAATTGCCTTTTTTGTATAATAAATTTTGCAAAAATTTTTTTATTTTCTAGAAGGCTTGTGCTGCTTTGCTTTTGCGGTGTCTTCTGCAAAACAAAATTTATTCTCGAAATAGATTTGATTTTTAATAAATAACTCGAGTCGCTAAATAATTTTTGAATTGTCATGTTGAGCGAAGCGAAACATCTATCCCTTTTGGGTTTTAAGCTTCAATTCTTTTTGGGACAGATTCTTCGGACTAAAGCCCTCAGAATGACAACTCAATATTAATAGGTGTTTTGCCTAATTAGCGACCAGGATTTAATATCAAAAAACTGACTATAACCCCATCACTGTCTAGAGTTTGGGGCAGGGTAATACAAAAAATCATTAATATAAGGATTTACGGCATGCCTAAACTTAATTATTTCAACAACAACGGGGGATTGAATAATTTCTCCTCTATCGCCTCTTTGAACCAGTCAGAAAGCAATACGGACTGGTTTGACGCTCAAAATGTCGAAGGACACAAGTCAGGCGGTCTTGTTAAAATGAAAGGAAACAAGAATATCCTTAATACAACTTTGCCTGATAGCGTTAAAATCCTCGGTATATGGGATTATACAAAACAAGGGCTTCATTATCCTATTATAACAACCTCTGAGGGGAAATTATACAGGCTTGATTTTGAAACAGGGATTTTAAGCGAAAAATATTCAGGGCTAAGCAAGACTGCCAGATGCAGTTTTGTCAACTTTAACAACGGGGTTATTATCGCTAACGGGGTTGATACGCCTTTGTTTTACGAAGAGTACAGCACTCCTGTTCCTCTTCAAGATAATGCTCCTGTCGGGGTTTCTATCGAGGTTTATAAAGCGAGGCTGTTTATTGCATCAGGCTCAGGACTTTATTATTCGGCTCTCGGTAATCCTAATGACTGGTCTAGTATTAATGATGCAGGGTCTATAATTAATTTTTACAATGATTCAAGTCCTATAATTGCGATTGAAAATTACGGCGAATATCTTGCTATATATAAGAAAAACGGGATATATGTTTTAAGCGGCTCTGCCCCAAGCGATTTTGTGATAAAACCTGTTGCGGATAAAGGCTGTATTAGCCCATGGGCTATCGGAACAGTTAACAATAACCAGTATTTCTTTAACGGAGAGTCCATAACTACTTTGAATTTTAATTCCCTCGGGCAGATTGCTATTGCAGATGATGTGAGTATCAAAATTAAAAGCATTTTCCCCGAGCTTAACACCGTAAAATTCAGTGATGTTCTTTGTATACCCTATCAAGTGAAAAATCAGATATGGTTTTATTTTGCTTCTAAAATCAGTGAATCTCTCGATATTTGCTATATTTACGACTATTTTCACAAAAGCTGGTATAAAAGAGTAGGTCTGCCGATTACTTGCGGCACTTTGATAGATGAAAAAATCTATACAGGAACGCCTGACGGGAAGATTTTGTTGGAAGACACAAGTTACAGTTTTGACGGGCAGGCTATTAAAGCTTGGTGGTTTTCTCCGTGGTTCACTTTTGGTGTTCCAGATTCGCTAAAAGAGGTTATTTCCTTTAACGTGTGGCTTTATCAAAACCAGAAATACCCTTTTGATGTGGTTTATTCTATGAATTACAATCAGGCTGGCAGGATTTATAAAACAGTTGAGGTTATAAGCGATGATGAACTGGTTTGGGATAGCGGTTCTTGGGAGCTAAGCAACTGGACAAGCGACAGGGCAGTCAGAAAAAAAATTCCTGTTGTCGGCTCGTGCGAGGCTTTGCAAATAGGCTTTCAGAATCTCGAGGCAGATCAGCATTTTTCTGTGCTGGGATATTCTTTTGAGTATGAAGTGGCTTAATGACAAACTTTCAGGGCTTCTCAAATATTAAATTTTAGGTTAAATTATTACCATGCAAATAAATTTTTCGTTAAAATGGAGTTGAATATGGTCAGAAAACTTGTTTCAGCCTTATCTGTTTTATTTATTACCCTTTTTGTAGCTATAAATGCTTCTTTAGCGATTGATTTTGGGGATAATAATCTTTTTGTTCCTACTGTCAACATTAATATGCAAAGAGAAGAGGTTCAAGATATCATCAACAAGACTCAACAGCTTGAGTCAAAAGTCGAAAGTGAAAGAAATACTTTGAAAACTTCTGTTGATGAAAAGAAAGCAGATTATCTGGCTACAAAAAAGAGATTTAATGACGCTGATAAGCAGTTAAGAGCTGTTCGTTCGGTAACAAGAAAATTGCAGAGAAGTTTTTAAATAATTTAAAAAAAGGAATATATGATTGAATTTTTACCTGTCAGGGCGGATTTAAAATCCGGCCTGTTTGAAAATGCCCAATATTTGCCGTTTATTCTCGAGCTGTTCTTTAAAAACAAGCGTCTTCTCTCAGATGACTACTTTCCCGAGGAGGATGCAGAGCTTTTGGATTTTATTGTCGGGGAAATCAACGCTATTTATCCGTGGTTTCTTGTCGGGGTTTTAGATGGCGAGGTTTTAGGCGCGGCTTGGATTACACATTGGCATTATCCGCATTCCTGCCAGCTGCATGCTTGTATTGACAGGAAATTTTGGGGAAAGACTTCTTTATCTGCGACGGAAGAAATATTAAGTTATATTCAGCAAAAAACAGGTATAATAAGGGTTCAGATGGAAATTCCCGAGTTTAACGCCGTAGCAGTGAATTTTGCCAAAAAATCAGGATTTATTGAAGAAGGGTTAATCAGGTGTGCAACGCTTAAAAAAGGCAAACCCCTGAATCATGTGCTTTTAGGGCGTATTTTAAATAACTGAACTTAACAAAACTTCTTGTTTTACAGTAAAAAAGGCAATTAATTTTATTTAAAGACTTAATAATAATAAGACGAGATAAGGTTTCCCAGATTTAAACCTAACAATTTAGTTAAAAAAATCTTTATAAAAAAAGCCTCTTATTAATAGAGGCTTTTTTTGCGGTTTTGTATGTCTGCGTTCAACAAGGAGAGGTGGAAGTCAGCATTTTGGTATGCTTTATTGCCATTGCGAAAGGTCGCCCGTATTTTGGCTATATGTCTAAAGCCACAGTTGCTTTGTTTCACTCATTATGACAATAAAATGCACTTAATAAACGGATTTGTATAAATACAAAAGGAGGATTTGCAATGATAACAGCAGAATTGAAAGAAACTGTCAAGAAAATAGCTTTAAACAAAATAACACAGGCTGAAAGTTTTCTCGGAAGCGGTCAGGGTTCTGTGAAATTTGAGTATGTTCTTAATATGGTCATAGACGAGCTGAAAAGACTGCCTTTGCCACTGTCCGTGAGGCTTGTTCTGGTTTTGTTCCAGTTTGCGCTTAAATCAGAGCTTAAGCAGGAAATTCAAAACGTTTTTAACGAGGCGAAAGATGAGATTAACAGGGCTAAAACGGCAAATAGCTTAACTTAAGGAAACAACATGAAAAGAAAAATAATAAATCACTGGACAGCAGGCGGATTATTCCCCAACAGTGAGGATTTGAAGCATTATCATTTTATAATTGATGCTAACGGGCGGCTGCATCTGGGGCTTCATTCCGTCAGTTCAAATGATTGCACTTCTGTCGGTGATTATGCGGCGCACACAGGCGGAGGAAATACTATGTCAATAGGTGTTGCTGTTTGCGGGATGGCCGGCTTTATTTCTCCTGAAACATCGGGGAAATTTAAATTAACTAAAATTCAGGTGGAAAAGCTTTTTGAAACTAATGCATTACTGGCTTTTCAAGAAGGGCATGATGTTCTTTCTCCTGATATTCTTATGACACACATGGAATTTGGTCTGAAACATCCTGATACCACAAGCGCAGGGAAAATCGATATTTGTTTTCTTCCGCCCTATCCTGAAATTAAGGCGCAGGATGTCGGGAATTTCATCAGGAAAAAGTCCCAGTGGTATCTCGACAAATTAATCTCAAAATCAAAAAATATTCCTGTAAAAACTTGATTTTTGCATTTAACAAATTCAAAAAAATTTCTTGTGTTTAATTATTACATTTGTAGTTTCAAATTTCCTCAAGTTTGTCATGAAAAATTTTTTCTGATTTTCGGAAATTCTTTTCTTGACAAACTTTTCTTTATTTCAGAAAATCGGATTTTATATTTAAACTTACCCCTCTGGAATCGCTTTTAAGGGCATGTTAAATTTTGTCCCTGTAGTTTACTTAGTAAATTTTGTTTTTAATCCCGAAATACAAAAGAAACATTATCGGACTGTTTCTAGACGAAATAGTTTTGTTTTAAGCAGCTTCGTCCTTGTCCAAAGCCTGTTTTAAAACGGATTTTATATAAGTTTGATATGGTAAGCCTTTTTTGGCGGCAATTTTTTTGCAGCGTTCTATTTCCGAAATGGAAAGCCTCAAAGTAACAGGCTTACTTTTTGATTCAAGTTCTTTTTCTACTTCTTCAATCATTTTGTCAAATTCTGCTTCTTCTTCAGGGGTTAAATCTGAGTCTTTAATTGAAGTTATTTTAATTTCTTTCATAATTTTGTCTCCTAAAAGGCGGTTATAATTAATATTTCATCTTTTTTATTATGTTTAAAAGTATAATAAATTGTTATACCAGTATCTTTTGAATAAGCCTCATATCTTTTATTGTCCTCGTTATACCTTTGTTTTGTTATATTAAAATATGTTTTAATAGCATCTTCCGGTAATATAAAATGTCTATAAGTTATGTGAGGTATATAATCGCTGTCAACCAAATCATATTTAATATAAAAATTATGGTTTTCAACTTCATAAATTTTGTACATTAAAAACTCCTTTGTTTTTATATTATATTACATTGACCATACAATGTAAATACACATAAAATTACAAAAGAATTATTATCGGACTATATCGAGTAGAGATAGTTAAAATTAAGCTAAATTTTTATGAATAATTTCTTTTAATAAAGTCTGATACGGAACATTTTTTTCAGAAGCAATTTTCTTAGCTCTTTGAATATCTACAACGTTTAATCTTATTGTTATTGATTTTGTCTCAGGTTTTACCAATACGGGTTTATTATTTAGCCAAAGGTCATCATTTTCATTAAAAGAAGTTAAATATTCTTCCGCCTCGCAATTAGCACAGAATAATTCATTATTTTCGTCCCTATAAAGTTCAGTGCCGCATGTTTTACATTTTTTAGTCATTTTTATTTACCTCCTGATGATACTTAATTATATGAATTTTTTTAGCAGGATATGCCGTTATTACATTTATTGTTTCAGGGTTTTTAGGAAATACCGCGACTATAATTAAAAATCTTTTTAAATTTGTATGTCCTATAACTCTATAAACTCTGCCTTTATCAAGAAACTTTATATAAGTATTTGAAAAAACTTCTAAAATTTCATTCTCTGTTATATCTGAATGACTAACTTGATGATGTGGCTTGTTATAGTTTTTATCGTAACTAAATTTGATTTTCATTTGCAACCCTTTCTATAATTCAATTATAGCATATTGTATTTACACGTCAATACATAAATATAAAAAATGTATGTACATGGGTACATCAATATTAAATACGATAAAAACTACAAAAGAATTATAAGCACGAACCTTTTTCAAGCGGGTTAATCGTGAGTAAATCATTTAAGAAGGTTATCAGCGGGAATTTGCGCCTTTTAAATAGTCGAGAAGCGGCAATGTGCCTCTGTTATAATTAGATTCAGCGTCGGTAATAAGGAAATTCCCATCATCATTCTTACTGTTTTCCCAGCAATGAGGGATTATATGATCTGTGCTTATTTTTGCGTCATCGGTTTCGGAAAAGGAACTCAGATGAACTCCTGTATATGCAGAACTTTTAAGTATTTCGGGCATACGTTTCATCGGAGTAAACGTTCTTTCCTGCATTTTTACTATTTCTTTTGCTCCAAAAGATATTCTTTTGACTCTATTTACTTCCTGTAATTCTTTTATTGCTTCTATTGTTGCATTTACAGCTTTTGTTTGATCTTGATTTATCGTTTTGCTCGTCTTTAATGAAGCCAGATAATCTGAAAATTCGGATGATTTCCAGTATTTATCGTGAAGGGACAACAAACCGAACAGTTCTTGCGCAGTGTCTTTGTACTCTTCCGGCTGCAAATCCGCTTTTTTGCTTCCTATTAAAAGATTTTGCAGACCTCTCTCAAACCAATGATATCCGCCCTTTTTTTCTCTTTTAACCCCGTCAGAAGCAGGGTCAAACTCGTATTCGGGGACTTCAAATCCTACCATTTTTTCTTTTAAATATTTAGATAAAGAAGAAATTCTTGATTCGGCGTTGTCAAGGTTAAAAGGCTTAATACCCTTAACTTCGGCAAGATTTTTTCTGAAATCCGGCTCGGATTGCGATTTTAGGTTAAGTGTATTTTTATAAGTTAGGTCAATTTCTGCGGTTAGTTTAACTTTAAGGTTATTTGCCTGCTGTGTAAGGTTGTTTCGTGATTCCCTCAGTTTTTTTACTGTCTCGATTTTCGGCTCTAATTTTTCGTAAATTGCAGCTTTTTTTTGCCTTCCGGCTATTTTTTCAAGATAAATTTCTTTTTCTTTAAGTTTATCATCTAATTGTTTTAGCTCGTCTTTTTGCTGCTGCGTTAACTTTACATCCCGAATATTGCTAATTTCCCCCAGAAAGGCTTTCATTTCGTTTAAATCATGTTCATGGATGTTTAATTCACGTTTAGAGTTTTTATCTACGGAAGTTTTTCTTGCGCAAAAGCTTACTGTATCTTCTGTCAGGGGATACCTGTTTTGATTGACGCTTGGCAGTTGACCCTTAAACGGATTTTGGGCGGTTTGGCGGTTTGTATTCGGTTTTACATAATAATATTGTGTGTTTATCATAAGCTATTCCTTAATTGCAGGAGGTGTCCGGTTAAATTCTCAGGTGTACTGTACAATTATTTTTTCCATCTTCTGCCTACCGGTGGTTTGAAAGCAATGACGTTCTTTTTTTCTGCTCCTGCTGTTGTGTCGTCTGCTTTTCTTATTTCAACTACTACATCTTTAATGAGTTCAGCGCATGTTTTGCCGTTTTTATCAAGGACAACTTCGACTTTTTTGAGCTTTTCCTGTTTCGCTTCATCTGAAAGGCTCTCGTTATTCATAATTTTATAGTTTTCATTCAGTTGATTAAAGATTTCTTTCGGGCTGGTTGCTTTTTTACCGTCTATTTCCACGCCTAAAGGAGTGGCCGGAGTAACGTTGGGAAGGGCTACACGTCCTCCTGATGCACCGCCGTGTCCTCCTCCTCCAAACAAATTGGCAAGAAGTTCAGCGTGAATTGTTCCGTCTTTTGATCTAAATGACAGTCTTAAAGCGTTTTGCTCTGCTATATCAAGTTTTTCATCAATGCATCCTGCCTTTTTATCTTGACAAATTAACACTGCGATTCTGTGTTGATCGTAAGCGCCTTCATAGTCTTCCTGAGCTGCTTTTTCTGTTTCTGTCATACCATGATGGGGTTTCTTGTCCTGATGCTTGGTCGGGTCGCTACGAAGTATATTCATTACGTTTCCGCCCTTAAATGCGTTTTGGACATCGAGGAAAGTGGTTTTTGCTTTGCCTTTGTTTAAAATTTCCGACTTCCTCGCAAGATTCCAGACATCAAACATTTGGTCATAATCAACTTGAACGACACCGAGGCTCAAATCTTCGTTGAGTATTTTGCCTTTCATTGAGTAATTAAGCATTGTTTCCCTTGCTGTTAAAGGAAGCTTCGGGATTTTTCTGTCTTCAAGATCATATGCAACTTCCCGCAGCCATTTTTTGTTAATATTTCCCGTCAGGCCGCTGGTTAATCCCATAAGCCATTTCGAAACGCCTTCCGGCATAAAGTTCGGTCTTTGTCTGGCAGGTTTCAGCATATCTTGAGGAAGCAGGTTTGCTGTCCTCAAGAATGAACCCGTATCGGTTGACATACCTATAACAAGGCTTGAAACCAGTGATTTAAGGGTATTTTGTTTGTTTTTATCCGGATATAGTTTCTCGGCAGTCGTTTCTCCGCTTCCGATTTTGTTTAAATCAGGAATTAACTTTGATGCAAGGATTCCGACAAGTTCTGTTGCCGCAGGAACTGCATCTGCTATCCATGCTAACCCTTCTTTGTGAATTTTTTCCATATCTACGCCTGTTTTGGCTTCTGAGTCTTTCCATTCCTGTATTCTGTGAGGATGGTGGTCAATATAAATGACTTTTACATCTTCTCCTCTTGAATTTTTGGCAGGATTTCCGTTTTCGTCTACAAGATACTTTTTGAATGCTCCCGTAAACCTTTCCGGTGTCGGAACATCAAACATTACAACCACGTCATAAGGGGCTTTTGGCTCCAGTTTGTTTTTAGAATTTTTAATTTCCTGTTTTTCTTCCTGTAAAATTTCGATTTCAGCTTGTGTTATTTCGTCTTGGGGCTTGGATCTAATTTGTTTTATCTGGTTTTCAATCTCTGGTATACGCTCTTTGCTTACAGGTCGCTTCAATTTTTCGTTTATTCCGGGCATATTATCGCGAAATAATCCGGGTATTTTGTCATCTATTGCGCAATCTACGTTTTTATCGGGGTATTTAAGTTTGACGGCGCTTTCTGCTCCAAGCACGCAGCCGCTAGTATCTCCATCAAGTTTGCAATGTCCCACGAATAAAAAGTTTTTATTCTTTGGATCGTCAATCACTTCAACAATCTTGCTTATTGCCTGTTCCATTTCTCTCGCAGAACCTGCTTTTTTTGCTTCTTCATGTTTGAGTATAAGCTTTAAAGCTTCATCAGGAGAAGTTATTTGCTGATAAAGCATGATTTTTTCTTTACATTCCGGCTTCTTTAAAATTTCATCAAATTTATCCTGAACTATTTTTCTTTTATTCGGGTCTTTGCCTGTGTAAATTAGATTTGCCCTGAGTCCGATAGTCGGAGCGCTTTTTGTCATGCCCGCTATGACGTTTGAGAGCTCGAATTTAAACTCCCCTCTATATTCTTTGTTCTTCAAAAACGGCTTCAGGTCTTCATAAATTTCATCGGGAACCCTGCCTAACACGCCGTGTTCTCTGTCTTTTATTACTATTGATTCTATTGCTCTTTTTCTGCCCTTCTCTGTCTTAAAAGAAAATTGCAGATCCCGACCGTCTTCCCAGGCATCATCGGCAAGAAAATTGACGGGGCCTGGAACTCCCGAGTTTTTTTTATCTGATTCTTCCCTACCTGCATTTGGCTGTTTATCCTGAGGGCTCTCAACTACGTTCGACTGATTTGCCTGTACGCCTGTAATTCGCATCTGCAACGCTACAGGAGGCTCTTGCGGATTCTGCAAGCCGGTAAAAGAAATATAATGCAATACATTTTTGTGCTGTTTAAACTCGAAATTACGGCCTGAAAAAGATATTACCTTATTAAACGGGCTTATGTCTATTTTATCAGTTATCTTCTGTAATTTTAGCGGAAAGTTTGCTAATTGTCTGCTTTCTGCCTGATTTGTTACTGATTTTTGATAGCTCCCATCAACCTTTAACCCGAGTTTAGTTAACATTTAGCATTTCCCTCTTATAATCTGGCTCATGTTTTGAAATTTCAAACTGTTTATATGCGTGCTTATCTGCTTAAAGGTTCGTAAATAAAAAAATTGACAGCATTTGTCGATAAGTTTCCAAAAAAAAATCGAAAACTTTAAAATTTGAAGCCTGCATTGGGATTTGCAGGCTTCATAAAAGTTAATGTTTGAATTTTTACGATAAATTATTTGTGTGTTTTTGGGGTTTTTTCAGAATTTCCCGCACGGCATGCCGCGCCTGTGATTTTTCCATCCTTTAAATCTTTTTCAAGCTCTTTTTTTGTTTTTACAGGACAGCTTTTGCCTTCATTTTTTGCTTCGTGTTTATAAGTAATGTTTTTTTCATTTTTCTTTTCGGATTTTTGTTCGTAGATTTCGGGTTTTTCATGCTCATTTATTTCTTCATGTCTGAATTTTTCTCTCAAACAAGGCGGGGGCGGATAAGGCATGAAATGAGGCTTTTGGGCAACCAGAACAGCGCTTGAAATTATGGAAACGAGCGAAAGCGCGATCAGTAAATATCCCACAAAAAAACCGAAAAGCCTCAAGGTTTTAGGCTCTGACTTTGAAGCGTAATGCATTACAAAAAAAGCCAATGCAAGTCCAAATGCAACATGCAGGAAAATAAATGTCATAAATAAAGCAATACCCATATAATCTCCTTTTTGATTTTTACCGTACAAAACAATTTTTAAGTTGTTTTGTATAGTATATCGCATGGAATTGGGTTTCTTTATTGTCTTTAGTGCTAATTTATTTGTTTTATCCTGTGGATTTTTAAAACAATCGACTCGAATTGCTTGTTAATTTTGAGCTTTGTTGCGAAAAAAAGCCTTAGAAGCAGTGCGGCAAAATAATATATTTTTTTAGATTGCTTAGCTATTCTCGCAGTGTCGATCTTGGAGATTTAGCAATTAGAGAAAACAAGCTGAATATACAAAGATTTTGCTCGGGGAGCTTAAAGAAAAACTGCATTTTTGAAATAAAAAAAGCCTAAAATCTTTTGGGATCAGGCTTTAAGAAATTATAGCATTGAATTAGTTACATACATTATATATAAGATTTTTAAAAGTCAACCTAACATATTTTCGGTTTTACTTTATTTACAAAAGTTCATTAAACTTTTATTCCGAAAAATGATCTTTTCTTTTCTGCTTTTATTTTTAAGTCATTGTTTTCTTTTTCTATCAACTCAAGACGCATTTTTAATGCGGCATTTTCTTGTATAATCTTAAAATATTCATCTTTTGTCTTGCTTTCAGAGTCAGAAAGCAGTTTTACCTGTCCTGCTTGTTCTGAATAATTCAAAAGCTTTTCGTTAAGATTGTTAAGAGTTCTTAACATTTCGAGCATAACTTTGCTTTCCTGCTGCGGGACATTGCTGAAATTTGCCGAACTGTTCTGAATCGGATCGCTGTACACTACAGTACCTTCGTGAACTGTATCGAAACCTTCCGAATCGTCCCCGTATTCGTCGAACTGTTCTGAACCGTACTCTCCTGAATAAAGACTGGTTAATTCGCGTATCCTTTGCTCTTCTTCATGTGTTAACAGAATTATTTTGCCTCTGGGAGTAGTTTCTGCTCTTAGTTTTCCTTCTTTTACCCACGAATAAATAGTTGTCCTGCCTAAACCGAGTGTCTCAATAGCCTGCCTGACAGTAAGTTTCTTTTCTTTTTGCGACATTTGAATTCCCCTTCGAGCTGAATTTTGTTGAATAAAACTGAATTGTACCGAAGTGTACCGTCTGTTTTTGTATTTTTCGGTCTTTTTCGGAATACTTCGGAATGACCTTGACATATTATATAACGGATTGTATATTCATGCATGCGTTGAGGAGTTTTTTTTGAGGAGGAAGGAGGTATTGTCAGGATTTTCTTAGTCCTATAAGGGTTTTTGTTTGTTTATTGTGCTTCATGTTTTGTAATACAAATTGAATTTTGTAAGAAAATGACATGGATTACATGCTGTAATTAATTCGGTGGCCTATTTAAGCACTGCGGCAGAAGTTGCAAGCTCTTTGTTTTTATTATTGATAAATGACAGCAAGAAATATTCCACGGTTGATTACTGTTAAAATAGGATTGGAGAAAAGAAGAGCCGTTTTTGAGGAGGAAAAGCCTTATTTATAAAGAGGTTGGGCTTTAAAAAAAAGAAAAGTAGGCTCTTTTTATGGATTGATCTGTTGAAACGGCTAAATGTAGCGATTTTGGCAGAAGATTAATAGTTTAAATTAAAAAGCACTCCCTGAGGAGCGCCTTGTATTTTATTTAAAAATTAATTTGGTCGTTAATTTTTATTATACAGGCTCTCCATGAAAGTGCAATAGTTTGTTATGCCTAATTAATGGAGGAGTTTTTGTAAATTATGAATAATCTTTGTGAAGCGGGTTTAAAAGAGCCTTGTAGTGCTGAAAATCAGGCTCTTCATGTCAATGTCAAAAGTTTTAATATTTTAAAAGCCATTACGGATACGAATTTTTTTTCCAAGGTGGACTTAAGCCCTACTGCCAGGCTTATTATGTTTAGTCTTGCCAATATGTACAATCCTAAAAAGGGGTTTGTTTATCCCAAAAACAACAAGCTGATGAAGTGTACCGGTTCGGGCGAGCGGGCTGTAAGTCAGGCGGTCAACGAGCTTAAAGCCAAAGGGGTTATTGTTATTGTATTTGAAGAAAATTTCAGGAAAATTTATTTTACTCAAAAAACTTACGGGTTTTTAGGGGTAATTGAGAAGGAAAATAGTGAAGGTTCTCAGGTTAATGAAGAAGTTGCTCAAATCAGCGAAAAAATCGGTTCAAGTGTTGACGGCAAGCCTCAGATTGCTGAAATAAAGGTGGCGGAATTTGGTTTTGGAGAGGTGGCAAAATGTGAGGGTCGGGTGGCAAAAAATGCGTACGGGGTGGCAAAAAATGCGGGTACATGTCATGAACATAAAAAAGAACAGATAAAAAAACAGTTTGTTAAAAATGATTTTATTTTTTTGAAGGAGAAGGAGGGGGTTAAGGAAGTTTTTAAGAGTGGCGGGTATTTGACAGATAAGATGCAGTCAGAAATTATATTGAACGGGTTTCACAGACATAATGTGAAGAAGGATGATGATTTTAAGGCGATTTTACGGATTAAGAAGGTTTGGAATTTTAAGGAAAATGAATTTGAGGTTTTAAGGTTTATTGAGGAGAAAAGGATTGCGGATAGGAGTTTTGCCGCGAAAATCGAAAAAATGGAAAATGATGTTGAGTTTAGTTTAATCGGATTTGAGAAGGAGATTAAGGATTTGAGAGATTGCTGGCTGAATTATGAAAACAGGCAGTAAATTATAGTGCTCTGAAAAAGTAGTTAAGAAATGAAATATTTTTTGCGAAAGCACTATAATTTTAGGAGTGATGCTTTTCGGGAAAATCCGGCTTTGCCGGTTTTACTGAAAACAAACTCGTTTCAGTATAATTACTGCCTGAGTCGTTTTTTTCTGTGGTGATTTGTTTGATCAAAGCCGGCTTTTGTTTAAATTAAACGCAAAAGGTTATGCAAATTGACTGAAACTGTTGTTAGAGAAAGCTTACGTTGCTGCTGCCAAGCTGAACAGAAGGATCAATGTCTTCGCGGCGTTCGTTAAAAACTTTTTTGCCGAGTGTGAACATTGAGCTTTCTTTTTTATCAAGTCTTGACTGCATTAAGTCTGAGAGGTCTCTGAAATTATTTATTATTTCTTCGGTGTCTTCGATTATTTTGAGGTACTGATCGGTTTTGTTTAAAGGGGAATTCAAGTAGTCCATAGTCTTTTTACTCCTTCTGCCTTGTTTATTACCTTACTGCTTTTGATTTAAGAATGAAATACGCTGCTACCGTGTTCAGATTGGTTTTTTTGAAAGGTAGAATCTTTGCTTCGTTAATGTTCAGAACTTTTTTATTCATTCGGTTTTCCTCTTTGTCTTGACATTTTTATTATTATTTATTTTCAAAAGAGGAGCATCTTTCTTGATATCTACACCTTAGGGTGTATTTTTAGCGGGCGGGATTTTTTGATACATTTCTGAACTGTTCGGAACAGTTCTTTTTCTGTCAAGGCAGCGGCAGGTCTTTTCTTAAATCTCCATGTTGAATTTGCTTTCGTTTCCGGTCTTTAAGGAGGTTTTGTTTTTAAGAACTTTGAGGTCTTGTACCTTTCTGCTTTCATCGTTGGGTTAAAAAATAATAACTATAAGTATGTGAAAAATATATATAGTGCTCTGAAAAAGTAATTAAGAGCCTATAAAACTTGTATATCTGAATTTTTATATTTTTAACAAGATACGCTCTTACAATAAAGTTAAGGCTGTTTTATATCTTGTATTATGAAATCTACTGAAACGGTTGCTGTCAGCTTAACTTGACCTGCTTCTATAGGAGGGGCTGCTCCGTCTGAAGCACTTTTCATTTCCATTGCGGAAAAAGCGCCTCTATAGTATGGAGAAATTGTTTCATCGGAGAAATTTGTCGAAACCCTGTTGATTCCTTTTATACACAAACCCAGAGCCTCTGCGGTTGCGTAAGCCTTTTGTTTTGCCAGCTCGGAAGCCTTTTTTAACAGTTCGCTAGAGTATTTTGCTTTGTTTTCTATCATAAAATCAAGGTCATCTGCTTTGTTTGCACCGTTTTTTATTGCGCTGTCTATGATTTTTCCTGTGTCTCCGAGTTTTTTCGTTTTTACGTTTATCATGTTCGTTACTCTGTAGCCGCTCAGGATGCTTTTTCTTTCTTTGTTATCGTAGTTATATATGGGATTTACGTTAAAACCGGTTGTTTTTATCGAGTCGTCTTTGCCGATTAGTTTTTTTATTTCAGAAACAACTTTCTGCGCTTTGTTGGTATTTTCTTGCAAAGCCATTGTCAGAAGTTTGTTTTCGGTTTCTATTGCGACAGAAAAGACTGCGGTGTCAGGTTCGGCATTTATTGATGAAGTGCCGGAGGCTGAAAGTATGTTTATGTTGTTTTCTGCCTTTGCGGCGGAATTAATCATTATTGTTGACATTAGAAGGGTGAGTAAGGTTAATAAAATTTTGTTTTTGTTCATTATATATTCCTGTTTGGCTGTTACATATTTTAAATTATACATTAGAGTGCTTTAAAAATGAAATCAGGATGTGAAATAATTATTGCAAAATGCGCTATAGCTTTTAGGCGCGGTGATTTTCTTGAAAATACAGCTGTTTTAGTGTAAATTTTTTTGTCAACAAGAATTGCCGAATCGTCAAAATCGTCATTGCAAGGGTAATAAAGGAATCTGTAAAACCAAAACATATTTTAGCGTTTAGTCTAAAGCCTCTCTAAGTAACCACGCGCAGATATATTTATTTTTAGTGCTTTAGTATATAAAAGATATTTGTATTTAAATAAACTAATTTAACAAGAAATTTTTGAGAAATCTTTTTGTAAAATATAATTTAAATAAATCGAAACGAAAAAGTTGTTGCTATTAAAGGATATTTTTTGTTTGCTTTTTTGAACTAAAACAAACGATTGTAAAATAAAGTTAAAATATTATTTATACTCTATAGACAAAGTTTTATATTTCATGTTAATTATGTTGTACAAATTAATTGTGTTTTATAACGGGCAGAAGGGAAGCAGTTTGTAGATGGAGATTTCTATGAATATAGAGGAAAGTTTTTTCAGTTATGAAGAGCTGGATAAAGAGATTATTAATTTTGTGGTTTTTGAAAAAAGCAATAAGGAGATAGCCGCCAGAACAGGGTATTCTCTGGGAACTATAAAAGTAAGGCTGGCGGTGCTTTATAAGCAGTACGGAGTCAAAACTAAAGCAGGTCTTGTCAGGGAGGTTTTTCAAAATGATATTTTTTTGTCTATTTTTAAAAAGTAAGCGGGTGGTTTTAGGTAAAGTGTTATTATTAAAGGCTTTTTTCGGAAATTTGAAAATTATAGCCATTTGGATAGAAACTATAGCCACATGGATATAAATTCATATGTTATAATACTTCTTGTATTTTAAAAAAACGTTCGGTTAGGCAATTTACTTTTAATTTTTTTAAATTACGGCTTTTATCTCCTTAATTATTAAGAAGATTTTTAAGGAAACATCTTTTAGCACCTCCTAGGCGTGTGGTTTCGTCTTTTTCAGGTAAGGTTCTTAAAAGAAATGAGTTTTTTTATTGCGTTTTTATTTCTTCGCTTTTTAGCGGGGAGGTTTTGCAGTAGCCGTTTTGTGTCGCAATTTTGCGCTTTGCAACCGCTTTGGGCGGATTTTTTGTTGGTCAGGTGTTGTCGTGTTTCACGGGAGGAATGGTTAATGGCTAAAATTTGGTGTTGCAGAAGGTTTCAGGATGCTGAAATCTTTAAAATCAACCCGACAAGAAAAGGGGTTCTCGAGGAATTTGTTTTATATGTACAGGGCTGTTCCTGCTGTAGTCAGCCTGTTCTGGAGATTCTCAGGGCTGATGTTGATGAAAATATTCTTAAGCCGGTTAGGCTGAATCCTGATAAAATACCGTCTTTTATTAAAAAGATGAATGTTATCGGGTTTCTTTCAGGGATTAAAGCCTGCAAAAGTATTTTTGAAGGCACTGAAGACCTTAATGCTTTCTTGAAGAAGCCTGCCAAAGGCTTTTATCATAAAACTAAAATTTCTAAATTTGTTCTTAATTACAATGAGTTCGGAAAAATCAAAAAATGCGCGAAAAACTTTTCTAATCTGGATTTGGGCAAAATCGAGACGGACCCTGTTATTAATCTTAAAGCTTACAAGAAACATCTAAGCAGGATGGTCAAATAAGGGTACTAAAAGGTAAAAAGGCATAAAAAAAGAGAGTTTTCTCTCTCTTGGGTCTTTCCTTTCCTTTCCTTCTAATAAAAAAACGTTTTCCCTTTCCGTCCTTTATTTTTGTGGAGTTCTTATATATTTATAAAAACAATAATAAAAGAACAATTCACTTTTTTTAGAAAGTATCTTTGTTAAAAATCACTTTTAGTGCGGGTATTAGTGATTTTTGAGTCATTGCATATCTGTTTGATATCCGGTTTTTATATATTTTGTATATGGAATAAAATTGTAACAATATTTTAACAAAAGAAGCAGGTTATGGTTAATAAAAAAAATATTAATTTTAATACTTTGAAATCACTTGATTTTATTTTGAATGATATTCTCGGCCAAATCAAAATTGTTACCGCAGAAGAGAAAGAACATCCTTATCCTAAGCTGATTGAGCTGTTTTTTAAGGGGGTTGATCTTATGGAAAAGCTTAATGCTCCTAAAATTTCGGATTCGCAGCCGCAGATTAATTTTATTGAAGGCGTTGACGAGGAGAGGCTTTGAGTATTTTTGCATGAAATATAACCTTTTGAAAGCACAGCGGGAGTTTTTGGAAGTTCCGCATAATCATAGTCTTGATGTTGTCGTGTATCAGGGCGGTTTTGGGTCGGGTAAAACCTTTGCGGGGGCTTTGCTCGGGATTCTTCTCTGTAAAAAATTCCCGGGTATACGCGGTCTGGTGGGCGCTCAAACTTATACGCTCGTCAGGGACACCACTCTTGTTACTTATTTTGATCATCTTGAAAACCTCGGGTACAAAAAAGGGATTGATTTTGATTTTAGCAAGACCGAAGCCAAACTTACTTTTAAGAACGGTTCGGAGATTCTTTTTCGCCATTTTGATGATGATGCGAAGCTTAAATCTTTGAACCTCGGTTTTGTTGAAATTGAAGAGATGTCTGACATTCCTGAAGCTACTTTTAATATGCTTTTAGGGCGGCTCAGGCAGTCTGGGATTCCTAAATATAGGTTGTTCGGGCATACAAATCCCGAGTTTGCAAAAGGGTGGATTTATAAGAACTTTGTTGAAAGTACTAAACCTAATTACAGGATTATTATTGCTCCTACCACGGAAAATATTTTCCTGCCTGACGGGTTTGTCGAGAATTTGAAGCAGGCTTATGATCCTGAATACTATAAAATTAATGTTTTAGGAACTTTCGGGGATTATTCCAAAGGGCTTGTTACAAAAGGCTTTTCCTCTGATAATATCCGTCAGGTTAACTATTATCCTGATCTTCCTTTGCATATTTCCTGCGATTTCAACGTTGATCCTATGTGCTGGGTTTTGGCTCACAAGACGGACGAAAAAGTCTTTTTCTTTGACGAGATTGTGCTGGAAAATACCACTACAGCACTCGCTGTGGAAGAGTTTTATTCGAGGTATTCCGCTCATAAAGCACCCATAATCATAAACGGCGATGCTTCCGGCGATAATCGCTCTGTTACTTCCGAGTATACAAACTACGTTATCATCAGGAACAGGCTTTCTCAGTTGGGATTTCAGGTCGATTTTAAGATTAAGCCTTTTAATCCCCCTATTAAAAACAGGATTTCCGCGTGGAATGCCAAGATTAAGAACGTTAACGGGGATGTCGGGATTTTTATTTCCCCAAAGTGCAAGCAGCTTATCTATAATATCGAAAATCTGAAGTATAAAGAAGGCTCTTCGCTTCTTGATTTGCCTTCTCATTACAGGGTTAAAGCTGACAGGAAGCTTAAATTCCTCGGGCATTGCTTTGATGCGGCTTCTTACATTGTTGAATACTACTGGCCTGTCAGGCCTGATTAAGGAGGTTTCGGGATGTACGCTAATATCGATTGCTTTGACGGAGCACTCAGGATTTATGCCGAGGATAACGATTTGTGCTATCTCTGTGTTCAATGGGAAATATGTCCGTTGCTTTCCGCTATTCAATTTGAAGCCGTTATTTTGCGTTATGAAAACGTTGATATCACCAAATGCGCTATGTTTAAAGAAATTACTCTCGATCAAATGATTGCTTTATAAGCATGTATATTTTTATTTAAACTATAATTAAAGTTTATAATCAATTGCATTTAACTTATTTTTGTTTTTTCATATAAATATTGATTTAGGAGTAAAATTTATGAATGCAGTAGATAGTTTTTTTAGTATAGTTGTAGTCGATTATAAATTTGAAGATGTAAATACATTTAGAGAAAAAATAAAAACCTTATCTTTATATAATGAATATTCTTTAAATGAGTCTAGACTTATACTTGAATCCAAGCCTTATAACTCAATATTAGAGCAGCAAGCCCAATTAATTATGCCGTTAATTGTTTTTGACAGTAATCAAAAAATACAAATAATTTTTAATGCTGAGATTAAAGCTCTGGAAATAAAAGTAGCAGAATATTCTAAAGAAAAAAATAGTAAAATTATTTCTATTGCTAACAAACTTCTTGGTCTTAAAATTTCGGATATTTCACAAATAGGGTTTAATTTCTTTAATATTTTTAATACCAAAGAAAAACGATTAAATTTATTTAATTTAGAAATTGAAAATAAATTAAAGGATTGGGATAGAAATCAAGGCTTTGTTGCTAATATTCCACTGCTTTACGAAGATTATCTGGCTACCTACAGTATAGCTAAAATTAAAAGTTCAACTCATAAAGATTTTAATAATATTGACCATTTTTATCAAATTTCAAGTAATTTTAATTTTGAATTTAAAGAAGAAGAACCTCAAGACCGTATAAACCAATTAAAAAGAATATTTGATAAAACAGATTTTTATTCTGACCAATTTAATAAAACATGCGGAGAAATTTTGAGTTTATGAGTTTGAAAAAAAATTTAGACACAACTGTAATATATCCACCCACAGATGCATGGAACCCGGCAAGTCAACAAAGAAACATTTCTAGCGAAGATATTTTTCAAGGAAGGACAATCCCGCCAATTGGTGATAAAATTAAAGAAGAAGAAATATTGGACGATAATAATATTATGAATGATATTTATGACAAATTAGATAAAATTGAAAAAGAAAATATTGAAATAAAGAAAGATGTTGAATGGATATCGCGGACCGTATTACCTACAGTAATTGCAGTAGGTGCGATTTTATTAACAGCTTTAATATTTGGTTATGACAGTTTAAATAATAATGTTAGTTCGTATAATTCAAACGTTAATACAAAGTTTGAAATGATTAATCAAAGATTTACTGATCAAGAAAGATATAATGATCAAAAAATTGAAAATGAAGTAAATAAAGCAAGATTAAAAAAGTAATAAAATCGTTTAAATAAAAAAGAGTTGAAGGTTTTTCAGCTCTTTTTTAATGCTGTTTTTACAGAAGAAAGGAATGGTTATGCCTTATAATTTTGAATATTTATGCGAAGAAAAACCTGTTAAACTCTCTGAAGAGAATCATGACTTCCTTGCAAGTCATATTTCAAGCAAGTGGGATGAGTGGGACAGTGCTAGAAGTTCCAATCTTTCCGCTATCAGCGCGGTAGAAAAAGCTATTTATCCTTCTTGCAGACCATCTGTCTCTAAAATGAGCATTAATATGCCTGAAATCTACGAAATAAAAGAAACTTACAAGGCGCATCTGTGGAAAAGCTGGTTCACTTCTCTTGATTCCATGTTTGATGTTCAGGGAAAATCTAAAGAGGATAACAGTAATTCCGCAAAGCAAAAAGCTTCTCTTATTGACGTTTTTCGCTCCGCAGATCTGGTTTCCAAGCTTGAAAAAGGCGTTGATAACTGGATTAACAAGGGCGAGTTTATCGCTTTTATCAGTTGGTCAACTAAAATCAGGCAGGTAAGAAAAAAAGAAAATATTTATTCCCAGAATAATATACTAGCCAACAAGTCTGATGTTTGTGGTGATGATGAGAATTTCGGGAACGGTTATAGTTCTTTTAATACATCGAAAAATCAAGGAGAAGGCGTTGCGACAAACTATAGAAAGTTTGAGAATACGAATACTCAGGGCGGAGCTGCTCAAGAATCCTGCGTTTATGGTTCGTCCGGAGTTGATAAAAGTTCCCAAAGCCTTGCGCCCGCTGCTTCGTTCGTACTTAAAAATGAAATTATATATGACGGTCCTGACGTTACGATTGTCCCTTCAGAGGCTTTCGTGTTCGATCCTGCTAAAAAAGAAAATTTTGAGACCTGTTCGAAGATATATCGTTCATGGGCGACATTTGATGAAATTCAGGCTAACAGGCTTTACAAAAACGTTGAGTCTCTCGAGAACGTTGTTTCGCAGAAAAACTCTCAATCCTCAGGCTCAAAAGCCTGCAAAGGAGATCAGCTTGAAATACTTGAATTCTGGGGAGATATAAAGCTTGAAGACGGTACAATCCTAAAAAATCAGGTGGCTACTCTTGCAGGACGGAAAAATATCATCCGCTTTGAGGAAAATCCTTTCATTATAAATCCGTTTGTTTTTGCGGCTTTTCTTGAAGATCCCGAGACAAAAAGGGGTTATAGTCCGCTTTATGTCGCTCTTCCCCTTAACGAAGCTTCTGAAACTATCATGAATCTTCAGTTGGAAGCTCTTAAACTTATTATTAACAAGCCTTATCTTGCTCCCAAAGGCGCTCTTTCAGGGAAAATCAACATAAAAGAAGGCGCAATCATTGAGTATGATCCTGCTTTGATGCCTACTCAGCCTGTACCTCTTGATTTTAAGGATGCCATAGTCGGATGGGATTTTCTCAGGTTTTTTGAGTCGAAAATAGAGTCTACCACCGGAATCTTTAAATATATGACCGGTGATCCCAAAAATATAACTCAAAGAACTGCAACAGAAGCCTCAGGCATCTTTACAGGGCAGAATATCAGGCTTTCTAAAGAAATTGACGTTTTGAATTTCAAAGTCAAGATGCCTATAATAAGAAAAATTGCCGAACTGATGGCGAATTTTAGTTTTGATATTAAGGAAATCAAGATTTCAGGGCAAAATGGGGATATTGATTTTGTTTTTATCGATGAGTCAGTCAGGCAAGGCAATTATGATTATCTTACAGGCGATTCCAGCGCGGCTTTTGAGAGGAAAACCAAGCTTAAAGAAAGTTTGAGTTTTCTTTTTGAGATGGCGAAACATCCAGAAGTTGCTCCGCGGATTAAGTGGATGGAGGTCATGAAGTGGGCCTTTTCACAGATCGGCTCTGTTGATCCTAATTTGTTTATTAAGGATTTGGAAGGTTGAGAATAACCAAAACAGAAAGGGGTTTTATGGATTATCAGGAAATTTATAAAAAATACCAGAATGCGCTTAAGTTTCGAGAGCTCCTCGTTGATGAAAATTTTAAGATTTTGAACGAGATTTTTATTAAAAAAATTATCGACAGTATTAATTTAAACACTCAAAATCATTTTATTCCCTATCTTGCAGGAATTAAAGAAGTCTTTTTTTACGTCGATCGTGAGGCTTCGAAGATTGATTTTTACAGAGATGAGCTGGATAAGATTGTTTTTGACAAGTGATGGTTTTTGGATTTTTCCGAACTGTTCGGAAGTGTACTTTGTATAACTCAAATTGCTAATTAATTTTCTTATTGTCATGTTGAGCAAAGCGAAACATCTGTCCCTTTTGGCT
>JBAWVS010000041.1 GCA_037147175.1 bacterium | reverse complement strand
ACATTTAATGCTAAGACGGTTAACTAAATGAAAAACTTTTCAGATGACCTCTAAGTTTTTAGTATTCTTTTCTATTAATGTGTCTAAAACTAAAAACCTTTGATGATTCGAATCTGCTATAATATCAGAAGCTTTAGCAGAGACAGCATCACCTTTTATTATATCAAGAGGAAAGGATGGTTCTATTTTAATTTTATTAATAGGCTTGTTGATTTGAACATTGCCTGTTACACTTGAAAATCCTATTTTGTTAAACATGAAATTTTCTCCTTTATTTGTATTTAATCTTCTGAATATATAAATCTCGTGAATGGAAAAAATTGATAGTTTAAACTTGATTTTGTAACTTTTTGTTATAATTGAAATTTAATAAATTTCAACTTCTATACTTCGCCCCTCTTTGCAATGACAACATAAAAAAGGAAAAACATTGATAGATTTATTTAAACCCATAGAATTTTTTGCAAAATATATTGTTTTTGATGTTTTTAAACTTTCTGAAGCGTCAAAACTAGCCGAAAGCTTGCAATTTTTTATATACGACATAATAAAAATCTCTATTTTAGTGATCTTTATAAGTTTTTTGGCAGGAGTAATCAAAACATATTTTGCTCCTGAAAAAACAAGAGAGTTTTTGAGCGGAAAAAATAATGTTTTAGGGAATATTTTTGCGGCTTTATTGGGAATTGTTACGCCTTTTTGTTCGTGTTCTGCCTGTCCGCTTTTTATAGGTTTTGTGGAAGCGGGAATTCCGCTTGGGATTACTTTTTCATTTTTGATTTCTGCCCCTATGATTAATGAAATGGCGATGGTTTTGCTGTTCAGCCTTTTTGGACTGAAAATAACGGGTCTTTACGTGATATCAGGTTTAATAATTGCGATAACAGGCGGTTTAATCATAGGCGCTTTAAAACTTGAAAAATATATAGAACCTTTTGTTTTTGAGTTTAAAGAAGAAAAAAGTTCTTCCTGCTGCGGATGTACCGAAGAAAAGCAGACTTTTCGGCACAGGCTAGAGGAAGGGAAAAAACATTCGCTCGGAATTTATGCAAGCATCTGGCCATACGTGTTTTTAGGGGTTGGAATCGGTGCATTGGTTCATAATTATATTCCGACAGCGTTTTTATTAAAGTATGCAGGAGCTGCCAATCCTTTTGCAGTGCCGCTTGCGGTATTGCTGGGGATTCCTATTTATGCAGGATGTGCGGGAGCTTTGCCTCTTGCTTATGTCCTTGTTAAATCAGGGCTTCCAATGGGAACAGTTCTGGCTTTTACAATGGCTGTTACAGCAATTTCGTTTCCTGAATTTGTAATTCTCAGAAAAGTCCTAAGACCCCAAATGATAGCAATTTTTGCAGGAATTATGACTTTGGGTATAATATTTACAGGGTATCTCTTTAATTTTATTTTAAAATTTTTATAAAAAGGAGAAGATATGTATAACATAACTTTAATTCCTGGAGACGGGGTCGGCCCTGAGCTTACAGAGGCTACTTTAACAGCTGTAGAAGCAACGGGAGTAAAAATTAACTGGGAAATTGTCAAAGCAGGAGCCGATATAATAGAAGAATACGGAACTCCTTTACCGCAAGAGGTTTTGGATTCAGTAAGAAAAAACAAAGTAGCACTGAAAGGTCCTTTAACAACACCGATAGGAACGGGTTTCAGAAGTGTTAATGTCGCATTAAGAAGAGAACTCGACCTTTATTCATGTCTTAGACCCGCAAAAACAATTAAAGGGGTTAAAACCAGATTTGAAAATATTGATCTTGTTATAGTAAGGGAAAATACAGAAGATTTATATGCAGGTATCGAAAGACAGGTTGATAAAGACACTGCCGAAACCATCAAAAGAAATACAAGAGGTGCTTCTGAGCGTATTGCAAAGTTTGCTTTTGATTATGCAGTGAAAGAAAACAGAAAAAAAGTTACGGCAGTTACTAAAGCAAATATCTGCAAGTTTTCTGACGGGCTTTTTCTTGAAGCATCAAGAACAATAGCAAAAAATTATCCTCAAATTGAGTATGAAGAAAGACTTGTTGATAATATGTGCATGCAATTGGTTCAAAAACCAGAATTATACGATGTTTTGTTGCTTCCAAATCTTTACGGGGATATTGTTTCTGATCTTGCGGCAGGGCTTGTCGGGGGACTAGGCGTAGCTCCGGGGGCAAATTTTGGCGACGAAACAGCTGTTTTTGAAGCTGTACATGGCAGCGCGCCAAAATATAAAGGGCTAAATAAAGTTAACCCAACAGCCTTAATTTTGTCGGCTGTTTTAATGTTTAAGCACCTCGGAGAGTATCAGGCTTCGGAAAACTTGTATAATGCCGTTAAAAAAGTCATAGCTGACGGAAATAAAGTTACTTATGACCTTGGAGGCAGTGCTACAACAATGCAAATGGGGCAGGCTATAGCGCAAGAAGTTAAAAATTTTATGTTAGCGTGTAAATAAATATATGAATTCAAAGATTAAAATTTTCTCAATAATCTTGTTATCAGGGCTTTTATTAAGCCTTGGACTGTCGGTATATTCTCAAATTTGCAATAAAAAAGAAATTGAATTTAATATTTATAATAACGGGATTTATGTTGTTAGTATTGATTCAGGCTATTTTGCTAAAAATTCTGATATTTATATTAGTAATTCCCTTGAAACTGTTGAAAAGGCAGCAAAAGAAAACAATGCTAAAGTTGCCATAAATGCGGGGTTTTTTGATCCTAATAACGGAAAAACAACTTCTTATATCCTGAAAAACAATGAAATTGTTGAAAATCCCGAAAAAAACGAGCGTTTAGCTCAAAGTGAAGAATTAAAACCCTATTTCAATAAAATTTTAAACAGGTCAGAATTCAGGGTTTTAAATTGTCCTATTGATAAAATTCTACAGAATGGAGAAATTGCAGGAAGTGAAACAATATTCGAAATAAAAAATCATAAAGACCCTTTACCTCCTGAAAATTATTGTTCTCTGTCTTATTCAATTCAAGCAGGACCTGAGCTTGTTCCTGATTTTAATCTTGAAAAAGAATTTTTTATGCTTAAAAAAGACGGTAAAATAGTTAGAGAGTCTGCTTCATCACTGCATAAATTTGCAAGATCAGCTATAGGAATAAAAAAAGACAGAATCTTGATTGTGGCTGTAAGCAATCAAAATGCGATGACTCTTCAAGAGCTGTCGGATTTTATGAAAGATTTAGGAGTTGAAAAGGCAATGGCTTTTGACGGAGGAAGCTCTACTTCTCTTTATGTTAAGCTGCCCGACAAAAAATTTGTGTTAAATTCCTCAAAAGACAATACCGCTCGCAATGTTAAGTCTATTTTAATTGTGAAATAAACTATACCCAGGCATCCAATTTTTGTTCTATAAGAGTGTTAGCTACTTTATTATCATCAGAATTGCCGTTTTTCCCCTTCATTTCCCAAACTTTATAAGTTTCCCCTTCCAGTTTGTTAGTTAGGTTATAAGGATTTTCAGCGGTGGTAGCTTGTCTTACCGCAACAGAGGCGTTTATACTCTCTCCAGGCTTGTTAGGAAATTTAATAAAAACTGATCCGAATGAGAGACTGTTTTGTTTTTCGTAATTTTGTTGTATTGAATTAATCATTTTTTGCTTCCTTTTTAAAGATTACTAAATTTGTTTAATTTTGAAATAAGCTATACCCAGGCATCCAACCCTTGTTTTGTTAGTTCTTCAACCAATTTTGCATCATTAGAACCGTCGCTGGAACTATTTTTGAATTCCTTCATTTTCCAAACATTATGGGTATGTCCTGTGAGGTTTTCGGTCATTATATAATTTAACTTACCGGAATCAAGAGATTCAGCTATTTTGTTAATGACCCCACGAGCATCTTTCAGAGGAACAGGCACTTTGACAAAAACGGCTGCAAAAGAAAGCCTGCTTGAGTTTCCGTAATTTTTTTGCAGCGGATTAATCATCTTGATTCCTTTCTGAAATTATTAAATATAATTTTTAATTACATATATAGTGCTCTAAAAAAGTAATTAAGAAATGAAATATTTTTCGCGAAAGCGCTATAGCTTTTAGGAGTGATGTTTTTCGGGAAAATCCGGCTTTGCCGGTTTTCCTGAAAACAAACTCGTTTCAGTATACTTAAAAACTCTCAAGAAAAAAGTTGATAGTTTCCCCTCTTGATTTTTACAAATCTTAATAAAAAATTTAGTTTTGAGTTAAATCCTATAAAGTTTTAGAATGATAATTTTTCCAAAACATAATCCAGATCTTGTTTTGAATGCAGAGTCATAGTACAAAGACGAATTATTGGAGTTTTTACTGTAGGAGGTCTTATGCAAGAAGCCATGATGGCATGTTTTTCCAGTAATTCATTTGAAAATTCAAGGGTTTTTTCGATATTATCAAATTTTATGCAAAAAATAGCTGACTCTGACTGTTTTGTTATTGCGAGGCGAGTCAAAGGTTCAACATGGCAATCAGTTGAGTGTGGTAATTTGGATGGATTGCCGCTCGCAATAGCAATTTTATTTAAGCCCGTTCTAAAATAATCTATATTTTCCCAAAGTTTTTTTCTCAGTCCAAAATCACTGCCGATAACTTCAACAGCTTTTATTGATGCGGCTGTGGACGGAATAGACGGGGCTGTTGAAAAAACAAAAGAACGGGATTTGTTCCTCAAGTAGTCTATAATATCTGATTTTCCGCAAATGTATCCGCCTTCTGAGCCTGCCGCTTTGCTTAAAGTCCCCATCTGGATATCTATTTTGTCGTTTAAGCCTAATTCATGTGCTAATCCCTGCCCTTTTTTCCCATAAATCCCGAAAGCATGAGCTTCATCAAGAAAGAAAACAGCTCCATATCTTTCTTTTATAGCCACAATATCTTTCAAAGGGGCTATATCTCCGTCCATACTGAAAACAGAATCAGATATTATCACGTTAAACCTGTATTTTTTATGATTTTCTTCTATTAATCTTTCTAAATCCTGTGTATCACGGTGTTTATAAATAAATTTATTTGTTCTGGAAAGTTTTATTCCGTCTATAATGCTGGCATGGTTTAATTCATCAGAGTATACAGCATCTTTTTCCGTTAAAAGTGCTGAAATTGCACCGACATTAGCAGCATAACCTGTTGAAAAAATAATGGCTTTTTCGGTTTCTTTTAATTCAGCAATCTTTTCTTCCAGTTCTGTATGTAGTTTGTGTGTTCCTGAAATTAATCTTGAGCCTGTTGAACCGACACCATATTTTTCAACAGCTTTTATGACAGCCTCTGATATTCTCGGGTCTCCTGCAAGACCAAGATAGTTATTAGATGACATTTGCAGGACTTTATTGCCTCTGTATTCAACAAAAGCACCTGAGTTTGAAGAAAGTACCTTGAAGTCGCGATAAAGATTATCGATTTTTATTTGAGTTAATTCTTTTTTAAGGTGTTCGTATAGATTCATTTTTAAACTCTTAAATGTAAATAAAATTTAATAATTGGAAAGAATACTGTCAATTTTTTGTGTTCAGGGTTTTTAAAGCAAGTGAAAGAGTTCTGTAAAGGCTTAAAATATGTTAAACACAGTCAATTATACACCTTACAACAATAAATTCTTAAAAGAAAATACTCAAAGTCTCAAAACTGTTGAAAATCCGAGTAATTTAAAATCATTAAATCCTTTAAATAAAGACACAATCGGTTTTTGCGCAAAAAGAAATATTTTAAAAGAGTACGGAATTAAACCTGATGAGGTGGAGGTTGTTTCTAAATCTTCTGTTGATAAGCCAACAAAAATTCTTTTGTTAAAAAAATTACTTGAAGCACATGAGCATGCCGCAAAAAATAAAGAATTAGGAAATTTTACAGGCAGGTATTTTGCAACAAACATGATGTTTGAAAATGGTGAATGGTCATTGTCTGCAAACATTGAAAATACTATTGAAAATGTTTTTTGTGGAGAGCGTTCAGCAGTCGTAAGAACATGGAATCAATCATTAGAAAAACTTTCTCTTAAAAAACTCAGGACGGATAAAGCGTACAAAGAAAAAGCCGGCCAAGGTCTTAAAGCAAAATATTTAGCGATGAGTGCAGGTGATGGTTTATATTCGTACAATGCTTGTTCGGATTGTCTTGACTGGTTAAATGAAGACAGATATTTCAGCCCTAAAACACAGATTGCTACATTAGAAAAAAGTCCCGAGTCTGGTAAGTTCATTCTCAAAATGAGAAATATTAAAGAAATTCTTCCCTATTGGGGTGAAAATGCTAATTCAATTACTGATAAACCAATTGAGCATTTAAAAATAGAAAAAACAGAAAAGGCAGGTAAGTTCATAGTTGAGAATAATATTTCTGATGAAACTCTGCGAAATTTAGTGCAGGAAGCCAAAGCTGCTTCTGGAAAGGTAAAAACAGCAGAATTGTCGGGTAAAAATGCGGCGGTATCGGCGTTATTCAGTAATGGCAAAATCGCACCCGGTGAAAGAATGGATTGGACTCGCAGATGGTCTATAAGTCCTGATTTGGTCGGTATAACAAAATATCTACAGGATAAAGAAACCCCTAAAGATACAAAAGTTCTTGCTATTGCTTATTACGGAAACAATCAATCTCCACATATTGACAGCCTGGGGAGAGTTTCTCAGGATAGAGGCAGCGGTAATACTCTTGTGTTAAATGTCCATAACGATAAAATAGAAGTAAAGACCATCTACGACTATATCCCATATTTGTACATTTCTTCTAAAAGAGCTGATAATACTCCAAAAAGTTGTTCAAGCTGTTAAATAAATGATTCTATTTCTTTTATAACCATTTCAGGTGTTATGTTCTTAATACAGGCATAATCTTTGTCGCATTTTTTTCTTAATTCGCAAGGAATACATGGTAAATCAAGAGAAACAGGTTTATGGATTTCTCCCCATGCCCTCCATTTTTTAGGATTCATAGGTCCATAAATTCCTATTACGGGAATGTTTAAGGAGGCGGCTATATGCAAAGTCCCTGAATCAGAGCCGACAACAAAATTCATTTTGTTTATAAGTGCCGTACTGTCTTGAATAGAAAGCTCTCCGCAAAGATTTACAGGTTTATTTTTGAGTTCTAAGTGAATTAAGTTTAAAATTCTATCGTAAATTTCTGAATCTCCGGCTGTTCCTGTAAAGAAAACCAGTATATTTTTTTCATTTGAGAGAAACTCAATTATTTTTGCAAAGTTCTCTACCGGCCACTGTTTATTTATATTTCCGCTGGTAGCATGAACTAAAACTTTTTGTTTTTCAGATAAATCATAATTTTTTAAAATTTCCTGAATTTTTTCTTCTGATTTGTCGGAAATCCAGTTTTCAAGGTGATTATCCCTTACGGGAATGTCATCAGCTTTTAAAATATCGAGAAAACATTCAACTTCATGTTTGTTTTTAACGTAGAGAATTTTTTTTGTAAGCAAAAAACCTCTGCCTTCGGTGTCAAAGCCGATTCTATCTTTAATTCCCGCTAAAAAAGCCAGAGCAGCGCTTGAAAAAGACCTTTTCAGGACATAAGCCTTATCATAACGGCTTTGTCTTAAAAGCTTTACATAACTGAAAAAAGTCCTTTTTTGTTCACCTGTATTCTCGTAGCGGTGTTTTTTTGTGGTATCAAAATAAATTAAATTGTCTATATAAGGACAATCTAGCAAGACATCGCCGGAAACAGGCCCTACAAGCATATCAATCTGTGCCTGCGGGTAGGCTCTTCTTAAGTTTCTAAGAAAAGGGATGGTCAAAACCGTATCGCCTATAAATCTATATCTTATTACAAGGATTTTTTTAATCATTTTAATTCTTTTAATAATTCTTCTAAATTCATATCCACACTTAATTTTAAGGCACAAATTTTAATATCGGAATTTATTTCATTTAAAAAAGGCATCAATTTTACAGCGTCTTTTTCTGTTGTAATTATTGAATCAGCTCCCTTTTCTTGCGCCTTGTTAATTATGTTTTCAATATCAAGTTTAGTATAAAGATAATGGTCTGTGAAAATCTTTTCTGATAAAAGTTTGATATTTTGATGTTTTAAAGAATTAAAGAAAAATTCAGGTTGACCTATGCCTGCAAAAGCTATTGCTCTGCAAATATTTACAGGCTCATTTGTCTTTAAATCATAAATTTTATCCGGTTTAAGCTTGCAAACAAGAGATTCTTTTCCATATTTATCCCACATGTTTTTTGCAATTTTTTCGCATTGCTCTTCCGAGGCTTTATCGAAAGGTTTTTTGTTTACAATAATAATTTTATCTGCTCTTTTGATTTGGTTTTCATGTTCTCTTAAGGCTCCTGCCGGCAACAAAAACCCGTTCCCCAAAACTTTTATGCAGTCAATCAAAACAATATCCAAGTCCCTTTTAAGTTTTAAATGCTGAAAACCATCATCAAGCAGTAAAATTTTGCTTTCAAAATTATTTATAGCGTGCTGACCTGATTTTACCCTGTTTTTTCCTGTTATTACCGCTGTTTTGTTTGAATTTATAGCCATCCAGTAAGGCTCATCGCCTGACTGAATCGAATCATAAAAAATATTTTTCCCGTCGCTTATGATATTTGTATTTTTATTAGAAAGCATGCCGCCATAGCCTCTGCTGATTATAGCAACTTGTTTATCAATATTTTTATTAATATAATTAGCAATTTCGCAGGTTATTGGTGTTTTCCCCGTTCCGCCTGTGGTTAAATTTCCTATAGAAATAACATAAGCGTTTAATTTGACGCTTTTTAGGATTTTAAATTTATAAAGAAGTTGTCTTATGCGGACTATAATCCCGTAAAAAAAAGAACAAAACAGCAAAATACTTAAAACTATACAGTCTAACGGTTTCATTTTTTCATAATAGTGAATTTTATTTATATAAGTTTTCATAAAATTTTTAAAAAAGCAGTCTTAGTAACAAGAATCTTTTGTTTAATTTTTTAGAAAATGTTTTCATGTCTTTTGAAATATTTTGAGAATTATCCAAAATTTCTTTTAATTTATCTTTTTCATCAGTTGTTAGTTCATCAACCGTATCAAGAACTTGAGACAGTTTGGAAACAGAAGTGTTTAAATTAACAATGGTTTGATCAATTTTGTTATTAAAATCCTCATTTTTAGTAAGGTTATTAACATATTTAACCACTTCGGAAAGATCTTTGCTTGTGGAATTAATATTTATAAGACTATCCTGAAGTTTAGAATTAGATAACAAATTAGAGATTTCTTCAGAAGATTTTTGAATTGATTGAGAAGTTGAAATAAGGCTTGTTTTGAATTTTTTATCTCCTACAATGCTGTTCAAGTTGCCTGTAAGGACAATCATATTGTCAGAAAGCTTTGTTGAAAGAGAAATAAGGTTTGTAATATCATCTTTTGATGAAGTTAATATTTCAGAAGCCTGATCCATTACATTAGAAGCTTTTTCGCTAAAATCTTTAGTATTATTCAGGGTTATTCTTATATCATCAATAAATTTATCGGAAAGAAGTCTGTTTATTCTATCATTTGTTTCTTTTAAGGCAGACGCGGATTCAAGCTGAATATCAAAAAATTCGCGCATTCTTATAGGTTCAATCACTGTATACTTGGATTGAAATTCCGGAATTTCGACAATAATATCATCAGGAGGTGTTATTTGAAGTTTAAATTCCTGAATAGTTTCGTCATAAGCTAAATTAAAGGATGAATATTTGGGAACAATAAAGCCCGGCTTGGTTAAAATATAGTCTATTTTATAAGTATAAGGGGTTTTTATTGATTTTTTCTCTTCAGGCGTTAAAGTTCTGGAATCTATTATTTCTGAATTTTTTACTTCACCTATTGCAGTATATTTACCTGCAACAAGAAGTTCGACAGGGCAATTATCTTTTAAAAGTTTTTTAAAATGTTTTTTTACCGGAATAAAAATATTTTTCGTGCAGGGGGGAGTAATTTCAAGAAATTTTTCCCCGATAATGCCTGACTGTTGGATAGAAATAACTGACGCATCAGGAACTTTAATATTTGGTTCGGTTATAACAAATCTTACTTTAACACAGCTGTTTTCGGAACTAATGACAGGAATAACATCTTCGACCTGTCCTATTCTTATGCCCATCATTTGAACGGCAGAACCCGGTCTCATTCCGTCTATATCATGAAAAATTACTTCGGTTCTTTCTCCAGCAGAAATTGAACGGCCTTTGAGCCAAAGAACTCCAAAAATAAGTATTAATATTGAAAATAATGTTAATATGCCAACTTTGGCTGCCGGGGATAATTTCATTCCTTATTTTTTCCTTAAATTAATTTAGAGAACTCTTTTATATCTTAAAAACTTTGATAGAAATATTCAACATGTATAAATTTTTTCATTTAACTAGTGTACCACGGCAACCATCGGACCGTCTTTTTCTGCGTGGACAAATTGATATGCATAAGGATCAGCAGAGGTTAAAAGTTCTACAGGGCTTCCTTCCCAAACGATTTTCCCTTCATAAATCATTATTACTCTGTCAGACGTTTTTGTTACGGTAGAAAGTTGGTGTGTAACAACAATAGAAGCAGCATGGAGATCGTTTTTTAATTTTACTATAAATTCTTCTATAACTGTTGAAGAAACAGGATCAAGACCTGCTGTAGGCTCGTCATAAAGAATAATTCTCGGGTTTGTAACAATAGCCCGTGCAAAGCCCACACGTTTTTGCATCCCTCCTGACAGCTCGCTCGGAAATTTGTCTTCAATTCCTGATAAACCTACTGTTTCAAGTTTTTCCTGAACTATTTCTTTAATCTGGCTCTCAGTATAGAGTTTTTTGAACTTGGTTCTTTCTTTAAGGGCAAAAGCAACGTTTTCGTAAACAGACATTGAATCAAAAAGTGCTGAATATTGAAAAGCCATTCCTATTTCTTCAGCGCTAAGAATGATTTGACCTGAGTCAATTTCTTCAAGTCCGCTTATTATTTTCAAAAGGGTGCTTTTGCCTGAACCGCTGAAGCCAACAATCGCAAGAGTTTCCCCTGCTTCTACAGAAAAACTAATGTCATCAAGAATTACTGTATCATCAAAACTTTTACAAATATTTTTAAGTTCAATAAGCATTTTTAAAATTTTTCTTCAGAAAGTCTTTTTTTATTTTTAGCGGCTTTTTTGTCTTCAAATTCTTCTATTCTTGATTCAAGCTGCTCAAGCCTGTTTAATATAAGTTCGTTGGATTTGCTTCTTTCGTTTGCAATTTCCACTTTTTCAAGAATATCTGACAGCTGCCTTAAAACTTCTCTGTTGCTGTGCTGATCATAAAGTTTTTCGATTTTTCCTTCGATATTTTCCATTCTTATTTCAAAACGGTTTAATTTATCTGAAACCCTTTTAATTTTTTCGGTTACATTTTCTTCAGTTCTTTTTATAAAGACATCAACTCTTTCGATAGAATTTTTCTTTAAGAGTTGATTATTTTCTTCAATTAGTTTGCCGGCTGCATCAAACCATTCAGAGATGCAGACAAGTGCGTTTTTAACGTCTTTAGTTGTTTCAAGTGTTTCAGCAGAAATATTTTCGGCATTATCAAGTTTTTTGTTTAAATCTTTAAGTTCGGCAGAAAGGTTTTTAAGTATTTTTTCGCCTGTTTTATTCAGGTTTTCTAAATTTGCTTCAAAAGTTTTATTTATTTCTTCCTTTAATTCTTTAAAAGAAGAAATAAATAAAGTTGAATTGTTTTTTTCGTTTAAAATAAGTTTGTTTAATTTTGAACTTATTTCGGTAAGATCATTTTTAAATAACCCGAATTCTTCAGACAATTCAAAAACACCTGTTTTTAAAGAATTAATGCTTTCGCTGGTCAGATTTATCTGGTTTTCTGTAAATCTGGAAATATTCTTTAATGCAATAAGAGCGGTTTCGGAACTCGATAAAGTGTTCTGGATTTTAAATTCAATAGAATCAGTTTTTGAAATAAAATCAATGATTTTTGAATTCGTATCATAAGAAATATTGCTGAATTCATTTTTTATTTCTTCTAATTTTTCATAAAAAAGTTTTGAAGCATTAAAAATATATTCAAAATTGGTCTCAGCGTTTTTGTAGGTGGTTTCAAATTTATCAAGAAGCTCGCCGGTTTCTTTTTTAATTTGTACGTTATCACGAGAAAGAAGCTCGTCAACAGACTCTTTTAATCCATAAGTAAGCTCTATTGCCGAAGATAAAGGATTTGTGAGAGAAGAAAATTCATCAGAAATTTTAATTGAAAAATTTTGAGTTTCATCAAGAATAGAATTTAGTTTATCGTTAATTTCTTGTGAGTTTTCATTAAGAATAAAATTTAGTTTGTCATTAATTTCCTCGGCTTTTTCATTTTTTGAAAAAGCATTCATTTCAATTTTGTCTTTTAAAGAACAAATAGCGCTATTTAAGAGTTCAAGTTTCTTTTTATTTTCTTCAAGTTCCTGTAATTCGTCCTTGTTATTTGTTGTTATTGAAAAATTATTTTCTTTTAATTCTTCAAGAATCTCGGCAATACTTAAAATCTTGTTGCTGAAAGATTGAACGTAAAATTTTATTTGGTCAAGCTCTTTTCTGTTATCAATAGTGCTAAATTGGTCATAAATATCGTTAATACATGTTTTAAAATCTGAAAAACTGCTGCTAAAAGTATTATCAAGATTATTAAACCGTTCATAAACATTCTGAAAGCCGGAATTAAAATTAGTAAGGTTTCTTTCGAATCTGTTGTTCAGTTCTTCGCTTTCAGCTGTATTTGTTTTAATTAAATGATTTATTTCAGAAAATTTCTCATTTATTTTATAAAAATTTTCTTTCAAAAAGGTTAAATCTTCTAATAAAGAATCTTTTATTAAGCGCTCTGCGGAAAAATCAAAGCATTCGGAATAGTCAGTTTGCGCAATAATATCTATTTTTGTTTCAATCCTGTTCAAAACATTGTCTTCTTGAAAATCTTTTATTGAGTCTTGAAGGTTTGCTAAACCGGAAAGATTTTGCATTAAGTTTGATAAATCTTCAAGTTTTTTACCGGAGTTTGCAACTTCGGTTTTTATTTTATCTAATTCTTGAACATATTCCATAAAAGCTTGTATCTCCAATCCCGATTCAGTTGTTTTACAGGTTGTTTTTTAAGTATATTATTCGACACTTTAATATATTTTAGCAAAAATTAAAACAGTTGGTAATAATTTTTTTAAAAAGAGAATTTGGTATTACCGGTCATAAATTTTGTAAATAAATTTTTGAATTTTGGCGTGAAGCAATTTTTTTGTTGCGAACACGTTAATTGGGAAGATTGCCTTGTTGCTTGACAGTATTTATTTTTCAGGCGATTTCTGTCTTGTAACGACAGTCTCTCACAACAAAGGTTTAGAAATATTACAACTTGTTAAGATTTATTAACTGTTTAAAGAATCAAGGACCTTTCTTATTTCCTGAATATCTTGTAAGGTTAGCCATTGCGGAGAGCCGACAGCTTTTGATTGATTGCGTAATAAATAAGAAGGATGCAGCAAAGGCATCATTTTTGAGCCGAATGCTCCATCAAACCATTGCCCCCTTATTTTTGTTATGCCTGATTTAATATTTAACATTGCTTTAACGGCAGTTGATCCGCAAAGAATAATAATCTCCGGTCTCATAAGCTGAATCTGGGCATCAAGATATTCACGACATGCCTTTATTTCTTTGTCAGAAGGAACTCTGTTTTCGGGAGGTCTGCATTTTACAATATTGCAGATATAAATATTTTTTTCTCGTGAAATCTCTTGAGATTCAAGAAGTTTGTCAAGAAATTTGCCTGCTTTGCCTATAAAAGGTCTGCCGGTTTCATCTTCCTGTTGACCGGGTCCTTCACCGATAAGCATTATTTTTGAAGAAAAAATACCCTCTCCGAAAACAACATTTGTTCTCGTTTTGGACAAATCGCATTTATAGCAATGTTTACAGACATTATCGACTTCCTGAAGTGTTTTGTATCTTAAATTTTCATTTGCTTTGTTAAAATTATATATGCTCTGCGCGGTGTTTGGCATTTTATGTCCTCATCTTTGGTATAGGAGTAGTTTTATTATACCGTTTCAAAAATATACCGGTACAAAAGTATTATAAATTGATTTTTTCGATTAAGAAAAAACAACGCCTAAAGAGAATAAAATTTTGCAAATATATCTATAGAATTAAAGAGTGAATCCTCAACTCTTCTAAATTTACTTGCTACTCAATGTCTCTGTTTTTTTCAGGGACATTTTTTTATTGTAATAAGTCTACAAAACCATTGTAAAAGTTTCAAAAATAATGTATACTTAATTGTAGATATATTAGTCTACAATATGAGGTAATACATCATGAGTACAACAACTACAATCAGAGTGAAACGTAAAACTTACAATGGTTTAAAGATAATAGCCGACCAAGAAAATTCGACAATGCAGGATGCTTTAGACAAATTATTAGAAGAGCATGAAACCAAGAAATTTTTTGAAGAACTTAATCAGTCTGTTACAAATTTAAAGAGTAATTCTGAAGCTTGGATTGAAGAATTAAATGAGCGTAAAGAGTGGGAAGAAACCTTAGCAGACGGATTGGAGAATGAAAAGAATGAAACGTGGTGAAATATGGCTGGTTAATTTAGACCCTATAATCGGAAGAGAGCAGGCAGGTACAAGACCCGCATTGATTATATCTACAGACGGATTTAATGAAAGTGGTTTAGAATTATTGATTGTATGTCCCCTTACAAGTAAACATAAAGGATTCCCGACACACGTTGATATAAAAGCAGGTGATAGCGGCTTGACAATGGACAGTCATATTAAAGTTGAAGATGTTAAGTCAATTTCAGTTAAAAGATTTATGAAAAAAATAGGGAAAGTTGATACTAAAATAATGAACAAGGTAGAAGATATTTTGAAAAAAATCTTTAAAATATAGTCTTTTTCCCCCATTATTTTTTAAAAGCTCCGTAAGGGGCTTTTTTACACTCTAAAATTTGAAAGTAAAAAACAAAACCCTTTGTTTATCAATGTTTTACCCTGTAATTGTAACAAATTGTTAAGGAGGGGGTTAAGTTTTTAGCAATTTTTTTTATTCACGAATCTTGTATGGGTATGAAAAAAATTTAGTAGGAGAAATAGGAGAAAAAAGAAAATGTCATTAGCAATTCAAAACACAGGTTATTCAGTCCAACAAAATCGTAACTTAAAAGGCAATGAGAAAAAACTTGCTTTTAGTGCTCTCACTGATAAGCAATTTCAAGAGCTACAAAAAAATAGTGGCGCTACAGTAAAAGCACCAGAAATTTCAATACCAGGAGAAAATCCTCTGTATAGCTCAAAATTAGTAACAGGAGATGGTGGCGCATACTATTCATATATTAAGCCTGGAGAAACAGAACATCGCTTTGCAAGATGGCAAGGGAGTACCCCTGGGGAAGCAATAAAAAATATGCAAAAGGGTCTAAGCGTCGGGGATACTCTTCATCATGAATATTATCACAAAGTTAGTTATACAATTTAGAGAACGTTGAAATAAAAGCACTGCGGCATACAGGCATAAATTTTAGTCTGAGATGGCTTGCAAAAATTTGCAGATATTTGGGTAATATTAAACATCGGGTAGAAATTAGATTGTCAGGAATCCAAAAAGGTTTCCCTCTGAAATTAATTACGATTGTAACAAAGTGTTGCGATTTCAATGCGAAACTGTCATTTTTTGTATTTCACGAGATTTGTAAGGGGATGAAAAAAATTATTAGTTTAGTTGTGGAAAAATAAGAAAGTAGGCAAAATTATGTCAATGCAAATCGGAGCAAAACAACAGTATGTAAATAAACCAGTAGCTTTTGGGGCAATTCAATACCCTATTTCTCATTGGAGGTGCAATAACTCAGTAATTAAGGAGATAGAAAACCAGGCAAGCAAGTTTTTTGGAGCCTTTGGAGCTGCCGACCGTTTTGGAGAAGCAGATACGGTATTAACTGAATATGGTGGAAAGAATTCTCGGAAGATAGAGAAATTTGTTGCTGAAGAACTAATAAAATTAGGCTTGAAAGTTAAAACAAATGTAAATTTCTGGAAATAAGCCTGAATAGGCTAACTTAAGTGACGATTACTGTATATTATTATGAATAATACTTGGCAGTATGCGAATATATAACGAGAATGCCTGCAATCTACAGTGAAGACAGTTTGAGGTGAACTTTTTTAAGCAAACCTACAGCGGGAACATAATAACTGTTTAGCTCAAGGCATTTTTTGAGCATTTTTATGCTTTCTGAATAAGCTCCTATGGCATAATTATATTGACCTAAATGATAAAAAGTTTCAGCGTCCTGGTCAACTATTTCAATGCTTTTAATTAAGTATTTTTTAGCCTGATTTAAAAAACCATAATTTAATAAAGCTCTGCCGATTAATTTATACGTTTCCAGATTTACTGATGCTAGAATTTTATCGTTTTTAATAAGGTTTTCGGCATAGCGGATTTTGTTTGCAATAATAAAATTGCCTATGTCCATTTCAAGAAAATTTCTTATCTGCAAATACGAAGGAACATGCGGATTATGTCTTAAATTAATAAAATCCAGCAGGCATATTCCCCAGTGGGCAGCAGCGGAAGAGGAGCAGCAGCTGTACCATAGCTTTTCTGCCTCACGTTCGTTTCCTGACAAAAGTTCACAAAAACCGGCCTGATATTTTTGACCTGTTTCTTTATAAATTTCCGCGGCTTTTGAGTATTCTTTTTTTTCCTGATAAGCAAGCGCAATAGTTATTTTAGGCATATTTCGTTCAAAATCGGAAGCATCTTTAAAAATTTCGCTTGAGTTTAAAAGCAAATTTATTGAAGCATCAGGGTCTTTATTGATTAAAAGTTCCTGTCTGGCTTTATTTATTATTTCTTTTGGTGAATTTAACATTTTTCAGTTTTTATTTGGAAGGTTTGTTTATTTTAGTTGAAACAGACTGAAGTTTATTTAAATAATCTGAAGCAAAATCTTTTTTTGACTCATCAATATTGATATTATTACTGAACTCAGGCAATGAAACTTCTTTAATTGACTGTTCATTTGCTTTTTTAATTTCTTCATAAATTTCTTCTCTAAATACAGAAACGTGTTTTGGGGCATTAATGCCTATTTTTACAGTATCTCCACGTGTTTCTAAAATAGTTATTTCTATATTGTCGCTTATAATTAATTTTTGACCCTTTTTTCTAGTTAAAACAAGCATTTGTAAACCCCTAAAAATAAATTTTTAAACATTGTGCGCAGCGGATAATTTAACTAAGCACATTTTCCGGTTTGTCTGCTTTTGGCAGCGGCTGGTTAAATAATTTGTGTTTTGTGGAAAAACTTACATTTGTCAAAACAAGCTGCATGCTTTTTTTATTAACCATATTTACTACGATGGGCCCTACAAGGTTAACTGTGGCGTTCTGAGGATTTCCCTGCGGAACACAAGTTATATTAAAAGATAAAAGATTTTCAGCATCCGTAAGTTCAAGCTTTTTTGCTTTTTCTTCAGGAATAACAAATTGATATTCAATACCAAATAAAGCAGGGAATGTTATAGGAAAAGCGACATCGGCATCTTCTACCGATTGAAGCCATTTAAAAGGGGAATCAGGTGTGTGATCAAGAAGAATAAATTTAGATAAATGTTCGTAACCTAAAATAGGTTCTATAAAGTTAAAAATTAAACTGTCATCAACTTCTACATCGCCAAATCTGCTTGTATTTATTTTCATTTAAGTAAATTCCATAAATATTGTAATAAAAACCCTCTAAAAATATTAAACCATAATATGTTCAAAATGACCATCCGCGGTTTATACCATTTGGTCTTTTTGATGGATTTTAAATATTCCTTAACTTATTATTCAATGATATAATTTAAACTTAAAAGAGTATTTGGAGGAAAATATCAATGAATAAAAGAGAACAATTAAGAAACCTTATTTCACAAAAAAGATTTGTGAAAGTTATTGCAGGGATTGATAATTTTGATACCGAAAAAGTAAAAAAAGTTGTTTTAGCGGCAGAAAAAGGTGGAGCAAACGCTGTTGATGTTGCAGCAAGTGAAGAAATCATCAGAATGACCAGAGAAACAACCAGTCTTCCTGTTTTTGTTTCTTCAATAAATCCTGAAGAACTTGCAATGGCGGCTAATCTTGGAGTGGATGCTCTTGAAGTCGGCAATTTTGATGTTCTTTATAAAAACGGCATGAGAATTACATCACAAGAAGTTCTTGAAATAACTGAAAAAACAATGAAATTAGCAGGACATAATATTTTCTTGAGTGTTACAGTTCCTGGACATCTTGAAATAAATGAACAAATTGAACTTGCTCAAAAATTAGAAGAGATGGGTGTTGATTTGATTCAGACAGAAGGTGCTGCGACTGTTGAAATACAGGCAAATGGAGCAAAAGGTCTTATTCAGAAAGCCCATGTTTCTATTGCGAATACAATTGAACTTGTAAGAAATATTAACATTCCTGTTATGACAGCCAGCGGTATTACTTCAACAACAGCTTCAATGGCTTTTGCTGCGGGAGCCAGTGCGGTCGGAATAGGTTCATGTGTTAATAAGTGCGAATCTGCTATTGAAATGACTGCATCTGTAATGTCAGTTGTTGCCTCTGTTGCTGATTGTTTTTCCGTTAATGAAAAAATGTTCGCATAAAATTTTTGTTGAAAAAATATGAACAATTTTAAAATCTTGGTGTATGAGTAATTGTGAATTAAATAAAAATAATGATTTTACAGTTAGTTAAAAAACAGGAAGGATTTTTATTATGAAAAAAACAGTAGCCGTTTTATCAACAATCGCGTTAATTGCAAGTTTTGGCATTGCAAGTTTTGCAAATTCAACCCCATGTCCATGTAGTAAACAGTGTCCTATTGTAAAAACAGGCGGAGCTGCTGAAGTTCGTCCTATAAAAATGACTAAAGAACAAAAGATACAGAAAACAAAAAAAGAAGAAATAAAAAAAGCAGCAGAAGCTAAAAAAGAAACACAAGCTAAAGCTAAATAAGCTTTTATGCCAATAATAAAAGGGAGATAAATTGTTAAAGATTTATCCCCCTTTTATTTTATAAGAGCCTATCTGTTAAAAATATTTAAACTAAGATATATAAGTTTTAGAGGCTTGTTTGAAAAGTCGGTTTTGATTTTAATAAGATAGATTTTTAATAGTTTTTCTTAAAAAAGACAAAAATAAATGCGACACTTCTGCCGCATCAGTCAAGAAAGGAATGGTTAGACTATTAACGTTATAGATTATTACACAATCATATGTAATATGGCAAAATGTTTACTTTTTCTTAATATTTCTTAATAGTTTTTGCTAAAGGCAACAGGTCTAATCCTTAATGATTGTAGTTGAGAGGAGAGGCTTTTGCTTGGATGTGGCAGTCTTGTAATATTACAAAATTTTGCGATTCCTTTCAGTTTATTAAAGATTTCGGGTATGAATATAATAGAATTAAAAGGAAATAGAAACTGATTTTGGTGTGAAATTTTGAAAAATGGCTATAAATGGATTTATTCTCAAAATAATATAAGCGATGAATTATTTGCCGAGATAAAAAAAGTTGCAGGCTCGGAAATAATTGCGAAGCTGCTGATTAACAGAGGAATAGTTAATCCGAAAGAGGCTGAAAACTTTCTTGACTTTGCCAATGCAGAAATTTCTTCGCCATATCTTTTTCCTGACATGGAAAAAGCTGTAAAAAGAATCAATAAAGCTATAAAGGAACAAGAACATATAGTTGTTTTCGGAGATTTTGATGCCGATGGGGTTACAAGCACTTCTCTTTTGTATAAAACATTAAAACTTTTAGAAGCCAATGCAAGTTTTTATCTGCCGGACAGAATGGACGAAGGACATGGTTTAAACAGGGCAAATGTGTGTAAACTTATAAGCAGCAGAAAAACAAAATTATTTATTACTGTAGACTGCGGAATCAGTAATGTAAACGAAATTAAGCTTGCAAACAGTTTTGGGGCAGACGTTATAATAACCGATCACCATGAGCCGCAGGAAGAAATCCCGCCTGCTTATGCAATTATTGACCCTAAAATGCTTGAAGAAACTGAATTAAATAAAAATATACAGCATCTGGCAGGTGTCGGAGTTGCTTATAAATTGGCTGTCGCTTTATTGGAATCCAACAATAAAGAACATTTACATGATGAAATTTTTTATTTTGTAGCCCTCGGAACAGTTGGGGATGTAGTGCCGCTTTTGGGGGAAAACAGGACTTTTGTCCATCAGGGAATGAATTTAATTTCTCAGAAAAAACCTCCCGCTATCGGGAAAATTCTTGAAATAGGCGGGTATAAAACAAAACAAAAAATTTCAGCGGGAACCATAGCTTTTGGTATTGTGCCAAAAATCAATGCTGTAGGAAGATTGGGAGATGCCTCTCCCATGGTTGATTTTTTATTAACCGAAGATGAAGAAAAATTAAACGCTTATGTCGAAGAATTAAATGAAAATAATAAAAAACGGCAGGAAATGTGTGAAGAAACTTTTCTTCAGGCTGAAAAAAAAATCAAAGAAGAAATAGACCTTGAAAAAAGTAAATCTATAATCCTTGCCGACAAAGATTGGCATCCCGGAATTATAGGAATAGTTGCTTCAAAATTTGTTGAAAAATATTATAGACCTGCTTTTTTAGTTTCGATAAGCGAAGAAAAAATGCAGGCAAGAGGTTCAGCAAGAAGCGTTGATTGTTTAAATTTATTTGAAACGCTTTCGGAATTTGCCGATTTATTTATTCAGTTTGGAGGGCATGCCCTTGCCGCAGGTTTTTCTTTTGATTTAAACAAAATAACCTTTGAGCGGTTCAGAGAAAAATTGGATTCATATATAAATGAAAATTTAAATACGGAATTATTAAAACCGGAATTAAGAATTGATGTTGAAATTCAGCCGCAAGACCTGACGGAAAATTTTATAAAAGAAATTGAAAAGCTGGAGCCGTTTGGAGAAGCAAACCCGAGTCCTGTTTTTAGTATGTCAAATCTTACTTTGATGCAAAAAAAGAAAATGGGCGCTAAAAAAAATCATCTTAAACTTTTTCTTTCTGATGAGCAGGGGTTAATTTTTGAAGCAGTATGGTGGAAAAAAGAAAACCTTCATATAGAAGAAGGGGAAAAAGTTAATATTGCTTTTGCTGCGGCATTAAATACATTTATGGATAAAACTTCAATTCAATTGATTGTAAAAGATTTAAAACCGACTTCTGACAAAGAACAGGTGTATGAAGAAGAAACTGAAGAAGAATTTTTCGAGTTAGAAACAGAAGAAATTTCTGAAATTATTGCAGATTGCGAAAAGTCTTTGGAGTCAGAGCAAAGTTCTGAGGAAACCCGATTTAAGAATAGCAGTCAAACAGAGAAAGCCGAAAAAGAAACCTTTGATAAAACCGGTCATTTAAAATCTGCCTGTCCTCCCGGGCGAAATGAAGCAACTGTGAGAGAGGAAGCAAAATCTACAGTTGCAATCAGTACAAATTCTTCTGCCGGAGCAGGGCATGGCAATACATGTGAGCTTAATAACAACGGTATAAAGTGGTTTGATCAAAGAAATGCAACAGGGCTAAAAAAAGATTTTGTAAAATATATGAAGTCTTTAAAGAATAATATTACGATTTTTGCCGAAACAAGCCGTTCTTTAAATATTTTCGAGAATAATACGGTATTAAAAGAACTTATTTCAAACAGGACAAACCTTAAAAAATCAGATCATCTTGTTATTATGGACTTGCCTCCTGATGAAAAAACTTTTTTCAGTATTTTAAGTAAAACGCATGCCAAAGAAATTTATCTGATAGGTTTAAAAATTGAAATTGATCATGTTGAAACAATAAAAAAGTTTTCCAGCATGCTCAAATATGCTTTTAATAACAAAAACGGCATTATAAATATTGAACAGATGGCGTCTATTCTTTCTATTTCATCAGAGTCCATTCTGGCATGTGTTGAATTGCTTGACAGCGCTAAGGTTATAGAAGTTTTGGAAATTAACGAAGATTCAATTAAATTTAATTTTTCGGGAAGTAAGGAATTAAATACAATGGTTGAGCAGCCTGAATATCAGACTTTTGTTGATTCCATTAAAGAGTCAACAATATTTAGACAAAAATTAGCAACTCTTGAAATTGAAAAAATACAAGAAAAAATAAATAAGGCATGCCTTGAATTGGTATAAAAGGCTTCAGATAAATATATTTTGGTTTTGAGAAGGTTTTAACGTTTTATCAATAATTTTTAAAGAAGTTGATTTGAAGACATTCTGAGAAAAAATGATTCAAGGTTTTTTAATCTCTTGCCTGTTCTTTGGATCCTTCTCTCGCCTTCGTTTAAGGAAAAAAGTAGAATCTTTTTTTCTTCATCCGGTAATACATCGGTTGATTTTTTAAAAAGCATATAATATTTTTTAAGCCATGCGCTTCTTTTGCTAAGCGTTCTATCAATGGCTCCGCCAATAATTTTTGGCGTTACAGGAAATTTGTCGGTCGTACGCATTCTTTTCCCTTTTCGTAAATTTAGTAACTATTTAATCTTTTAAAGCACCTCAAGGAAAAAAATTGCTAGTTGAGTAAAAATTTTTTTTATAAAAACCTTCAAAAGCCTCATTAGTATTTAAGTTTGTTGGGTAAAAAGTGTTTTAACATTTTTTAATATTTTTTTTGTGGAACAAAAATTTCAAAAAAGAGTCGTATAGTTTACTAATAAAAAAACCGAAAAAGCATGTTCCGGCATGAATTTCGCATATTTTAATGTTAAAAATTAAAGATTTTAAAAATTTTTTAAGAAATTAAATTTTAAAAAACCTTATAAATAAAGGAATGCAGCGAATCACTTTTTGAAAAAGCAAAAAATTTTTAAAATTTATTAAAAACATGGGTTGTCAGCAAATTTTGTTTGAGTTAGATTATAGTAACTCTCAAATAAATGACTTCTTCTTAAAAGTTAAGGCAGGAATGACAAGAGATTTTAAGTTTTAGCTGGGTTAAATAAAAGCTGTAAAATTTAAAAAAAACCACTTGACTCTAAAAATCGGTGGTGTTAATATACTCTGTACCCCCGAAAAGGGACGAGTTAAAACGCTGAAAGAGCGATGAACCTTGAAAACTGAATAACTGAAATACGAAATCAACCTGTTAATTCAAAAATAAACAGTCAGGAAACCTTCAGAATCTAAATTGTAAATTTATTTACATTTTTATAATGATTTGACAATGGAGAGTTTGATCCTGGCTCAGGACGAACGCTGGCGGTGTGCTTAATACATGCAAGTCGAACGTGAAGCTACCTTCGGGTAGTGGAAAGTGGCGGACGGGTGAGTAACACGTAGGTAATCTGCCTTAAGGTGGGGGACAACGTTGGGAAACTGACGCTAATACCCCATATGTGGCGAGTTGAAATACTTGTCATGAAAGTTCCGGCGCCTTAAGATGAGCCTGCGGCTGATTAGTTAGTTGGTGAGGTAATGGCTTACCAAGACTATGATCAGTAGCTGGTCTGAGAGGATGATCAGCCACAATGGGACTGAGACACGGCCCATACTCCTACGGGAGGCAGCAGTAGGGAATTTTGCGCAATGGGCGAAAGCCTGACGCAGCAACACCGCGTGAGTGATGAAGCATCTTGGTGTGTAAAACTCTGTCAGAGGGGACGAATTTTGACGGTACCCTCAAAGGAAGCATCGGCTAACTACGTGCCAGCAGCCGCGGTAAGACGTAGGATGCAAGCGTTGTCCGGAATTATTGGGCGTAAAGAGTTCGTAGGCGGCATGTAAAGTCTGGTGTTAAAGCCCGGAGCTCAACTCCGGTTCGGCATTGGATACTTACAAGCTAGAATGCAGAAGAGGCAAAGGGAATTCCTAGTGTAGCGGTGAAATGCGTAGATATTAGGAGGAACACCGGTGGCGTAAGCGCTTTGCTGGTCTGTTATTGACGCTGAGGAACGAAAGCCAGGGGAGCAAATGGGATTAGATACCCCAGTAGTCCTGGCCGTAAACGATGGATACTAGGTGTTGTAGGTATCGACCCCTGCAGTGCTGCAGCTAACGCAATAAGTATCCCGCCTGGGGAGTACGCACGCAAGTGTGAAACTCAAAGGAATTGACGGGGACCCGCACAAGCGGTGGAACATGTGGTTTAATTCGAAGCAACGCGAAGAACCTTACCAGGGCTTGACATCCTAAGAACCTTGCGGAAACGTGAGGGTGCCTTTCGGGGAACTTAGAGACAGGTGGTGCATGGTTGTCGTCAGCTCGTGTCGTGAGATGTTGGGTTAAGTCCCGCAACGAGCGCAACCCTTATTGTTAGTTGCCAGCAAGTTAAGTTGGGCACTCTAGCGAGACTGCCGTTGATAAAACGGAGGAAGGTGGGGACGACGTCAAATCATCATGCCCCTTATGTCCTGGGCTACACACGTGTTACAATGGGTAGGACAACGAGTCGCCAATCAGCGATGATGAGCAAATCTCTTAAACCTACTCTCAGTTCGGATCGTAGTCTGCAACTCGACTACGTGAAGTCGGAATCGCTAGTAAACGCAGATCAGCACGCTGCGTTGAATACGTTCCCGGGTCTTGTACACACCGCCCGTCACACCATGG
>JBAWVS010000040.1 GCA_037147175.1 bacterium | reverse complement strand
ACAAAAAGTATAAATTTAATTTTTATCAGAATCAAAAGAATTAATTAATATCCCCTTTTTTCCAGATTAACATTAAACATGGCGTTTATTTCTTTTATAAAGAAACAAGGGCTCGTAACGTTTATTTCTATAAGTTTTTCATCCATAACATCGAGTCCCACAAAAAACAAACCGTCTTCCTTAAGTTTTGACGAGATTTTATTGCCTATTTCTCTTTCTTTAGGGCTTAAATCTGTTTTCTTAAAGAAATCGTCATTGTGAGTATTGAATTTAAAATCTTCTTTGCCTGAAAGTTTTGTTATGCATTCATCATAAACTTCTCCGCCTATTATAATAATCCTTTTATCCTGATTATTGGCGTTTTTTAGGTATTCCTGAACTATTACAGGGGTATCTCCACTGTTTACGGCAGCATCAATTATTGTATTAAGGTTTTTATCGCCTTTTCTTAGGAAATAAACGCCTTTTCCAAAGCATTTGTTAAGCGGTTTGAGTACAGCTTCTTCATGTTCATTCACAAAATCCTTGATTAATTTTATATTGGATGTCGTAATCCCCACTGGTATTAAATCTGGAAAGTTGTTTATATAAAGCTTTTCATTTGCTGATCTTATGCCCTGTGGGTTGTTTACAACCTTTGTAGTTGATTTGTCAACAAAATCCAGAATATAAGTTGCAAAAATGTACTCCATTGTTATAGGAGGGTCAGGTCTGAATAAAATCAAATCAAAATTATTTAAACAGGCGGTAATATTTTTTTTATCGTAAATCATCTCCTGTTTTTCATTTTTATTTATCAGCGAGGTTTTGTATAAATAAGCCTGCGGTTTGTTTCCATCAAGATAAAGTTTATCCATAGTTGTGATATAAACTTCAGATCCTCTTTCAAGGCACTCTTTAATGAGCCAAAAAGAAGTTACAAGCTCATTAATCTCGAAATATTTAAATTCCACTTTATCTAATACAAAAACTGTTTTCATTTTTCAAAAATCCTAATTATCTTTCTACAAGAGATTGTACACATCTTTTTTTGTCAAAAAGCTTGGCAATACGTGCAATATCGGCATTGATATTTATTTTACCATTTAAACTTTTTACCGGCTTTTCTTATGAAAATTTTATTTTTCTATTATGCATCTAAAATAATTTTAATTGCAGAAAAAATTTTTCACACTTTAATACGCAAATTATTTCTGTATTTATACTCTTAAATTTTATAGTAAAGATTATTTTTTTTGATTTTCTACGGTTTTAGAAATTTCTTGAATAAATTCTTCGGGTTTTTTGTTGATAATAAATGATGCTATCTCTTCATGGCATCCACCTCCTGCTCCGTACTTTTCAGCTATTTCGTTTACATTAATTCCTTTGCCGCAAAGTTGGACAAGTGTAGTATCCTTTTTATTTGTAAATTTAACTGCTATTTGTACGCCTTTTAGCTTTTTCATTAACTCAAAAATTCTATCTTGCGTTTTTTTAACATCAGACAAGGAAAGTTTGTATTTATCTGCTTTTTCTTTGTTCTTTTCATCATCACTTACAAAATAAACTATTCCTCCATTAAATCGAATATCTTTAATCGCATCAGAATAATAAGGTAAAGCATTTTGCGGCATGTATGCTGTTGATCTTATCTGCATTGTTCTGGGGTCAACTTTTTTTGTCAGTATAGAACAGTCCTGATATACATCAGACGGTTTTATTACATTATATTGTAAGTTGCCTGTATCTGTAATAATCCCTAAAAGAATATCAGCAGCTAAATTTGTAGTAAGGTTAACTCCCATTTGATTTGCCAGCAAAAATATTATTTGAGAAGCAGCTGAAGCATTAGAGCAAACAAGATTAACATCAGCAAAATCTGTTCCGTTTAGGTGGTGGTCAATTTTGATTTTTCTTTTCGCAAAATCAAATATTTCTGAGCCTTTTCCCATTCTTTTTTTTGTCGAACAGTCCACTGATATGGCAAGATCATAATCTCTTGTTTTTATTGATTCAATATCAGAATTTTGATTGATAAATTCAAACGATTCTACGTCTTTTAAACTTTTAGAGGCTTTGGGAAGATTGTTTATTATAATAACGTCAACTTTTTTATCAGGGTATTTTGCGGCAATTAAATTTTTCAAGGCAGCACTGGAACCGACTGCGTCTCCATCAGACCCTTCATGAGTAAGAATAACAATTTTTTTTGCCTGTTTAATTTCACTCTCTATATATGTAAGTTTTCCCTTAACTTCGGCAGTTAATAATTCCTGACCACTAAAGCCAAGAGATTTTAAATTATTTTTTTTATAATTGTTATTAATGGAATGAAGATGAAGTGTTGAATAATTACCGGCAATACTTAAATTCATAAAAACCTTTCTTCTAAATAATTTATCAAACTACTTAGATAAAACACCTGAACCTAAAAAATTGCCTAATTTGAATTTAATTATTACCAAATCGTAATTTTATGAAACTTCTTTAAGCATAGCCGACCATCTCGAAATATGAAGATCTTCGTCTGCTTGATCTTTTTCTATCATATGACGGGTTTCTTCATCCCACTCAATATGCTCAAGAAGCTCAGAATAATGAGCAACAGCTTTTGTTTCTACCCATACTCCCAGAGCCAACATTGCTTTTGTTCCAAGCAGTCGGGAAGAAAAACCGAAAACAAATCCTAATATTTTATACGCATATCTCAAAATACTTGGCTTAAAACCATATTCGTATAATTTAACTTCAAAATCCTGAATATGTGTACTTTCATTTAGCATCGCAGCCAGCAAAAGCCTGTTTAATTCGGATTTTTCTTTTGTAAGCTGATGCCTGTAAACGTTTGTCGCCATTGTTTCCAGATTGTGAAAAGTTAAAAGTGCATTTTTGATTTTTTTAAGACGGTCTTTTGAAAAGCCTTCTCCCCGAAATTTAATGTCTTCTTCTTTTACAGCAGGTCGAATTACAGAAACATCATAATTGCTCATAAATTTAAACTCCATTTACCACAACAAAATTATTGTAACTTATATTAAAAAAAATATTATTTTTTTAATTGATTCTTAATAATTTGTTAAGCAGGAATCTTAAACATGTTTTTTCTGTTACTATAAATTGAGTAAATTTTATTATTTTAGAAAATTAAAATTAAAAACAAAGGAGAATTATAAATGGATAAATATGTTTGTGTAGTTTGCGGTTATGTTTACGACCCTGCAATAGGCGATTCTGACAGCGGAATAGAAGCCGGGACTTCTTTCGAAGATTTACCGGAAGATTGGGTCTGCCCTCTTTGTGGAGTAGGCAAAGAGTCTTTCGAAAAGGAGATCTAAAATGACTGTCAGATACGTAAAATCTGATGTTATAGCAGTCGGAGCAATAGACTGGGACAGAAGACTTTTTGATAAACTAATACCTCTTCCTCAAGGAACAAGCTATAATTCGTTTTTGATAAAAGGAAGCGAAAAAACTGCTCTTATAGATACGGTATATCCGGCAAAATCTCAAGAACTCATAAATAATCTGAAAAATTTAAACATTAAAACTCTTGATTATATTATTGCGAACCACGGAGAAATGGATCATTCAGGTACAATTCCTTATTTGTTGGAAATTTATCCTGAGGCAAAAATTATAACAAATTCAAAATGTAAAGAAATTTTAATGTCTTCATTGCCGATAAATGAAGATAAAATTTCTGTTATAACCGATTCGGAAACACTTTCTCTGGGAAACAAAACGCTTTCTTTTATAATTGCACCGTGGGTACACTGGCCTGATACCATGTTTACCCATCTTATAGAAGACAAAATCCTTTTTACATGCGATTTTACAGGTTCACACCTGGCGACAAGCGATTTGTTCGTGAAATCCGAAAACGAAGTTTATGGACCGGCGAAAAGATATTTTGCAGAAATAATGATGCCTTTTAGAAATCATGTCAAAAAACATCTTAATAAAATAAGCACTTTAGATATTGATATTATTGCTCCGAGCCATGGACCTCTTTATCCGAACCCTAAATTTATTATAGATGCCCATAAAGATTGGGTTTCTGATGAGATAAAAAACAAAGTCGTAATTCCTTATATTTCAATGTATGAAAATACAGAAAAATCTGTAAGATATCTAACGGATGCACTTATTTCAAAGGGGATAAAGGTTGCTCCGTTTAATCTTTCCGAAACTGATCTTGGAGAGTTTGCGATGGCGCTTGTAGATGCCACAACTTTAGTTGTCGGAGCTTCTATGGTTTTGTCATGTCCTCATCCCAATGCGGCTTATGCGGCTTATATAGTAAATGCATTGAGACCTAATGTTAAATTCTTATCTGCGGTAGGTTCTTATGGCTGGGCGGTGCCTCTCGGCGAAAAAATGGGAGAACAGCTTAAAGCACTTATGCCTAATTTACAGGCAGAAGTAATTCAGCCTGTATTTGTAAAGGGTCTTCCTCGTGAAGAAACTTATAAGAGGCTCGATATACTTGCTGAAGAAATATACAACAGTCATCAACTTGCTATGAAGGCAGAACTATAAAATTTCAAATATTAAAATTTGTAAATACTTTTTTAATAAAAGTTATAACTTTTTTTAAGAGACTATTTTCTTGTGTTTAAACTGTCTTGAGTTATTGATAGTCCATGAGAGTAATGGTTTGTTGCTCTTAAGACTAGTAGTCATATTTTTATTAATTAGTATTATATTTGCAGGCCATGTTTTATTTATGTTTTTTCATTAAATTCAAAAAATACGAAACTGAATTTTAGGGATAAGTGGACTTTTATATTTTTCCGTTAGAAAGGAATTCATTTAGTTTTATTAACATAAAAAGTAAAGCTTTATGTTGAGTTTTTTATAAAAATCTGAAGTTAAAAAATCAGAACAAAATCTGCCTCATGATCTCTTCTTCCCCGTGTATAAGCGGGGATTTTTATTGCTTATTAAGTTCCCGATTTAATTGTTTAATTAAATCTTTGCCAATCGCTTCTTTTGCTGTTTTTTGCCCGTTCCATAGCGGTTCTAACGCAAGACTTAAAGTATCCGTTATTTCTTGGTAGTTCTCTGTAACAGGTGTTGGAATGGAATCATGAATAATGTCTACAAAAACTTTTGAAGTTTTTGGAGGCATTTTTTTATCAAGAAAAGTTTCTGAATTTGCGGTATCAACACGTGCGGGGACGATAAGACCGTTTTTAGTGAAGCTTTTAATGGATTTTGTGGCTGCCAAAAACTTTATAAGTCGCCATGACTGCTCCGGATACTTAGAAGAAGAACTTATTGCCCAGCCTGAAGTATCACAGTCTACTATTGAACCGGCTTTGCTTTGTGGAAACCTTGCTATATCCCAGTTAAAATTAATATCTTTTCTGTATTTCGGAGTACTCCATCTACCGCTTATGTGCATTGCGATTTTTCCCTGAATAAAAAGCTGTGCCATCGTGGCGCTTCCTGCTTCGCTTTTTGTGGGGGCAACATGGTATTTGTTTCTTAAATCAGCGTAAAACTGCAACGCTTCGATTGATCGGGGTTTGTTTATAATGATTGAATTCAAGTCTCTGCTGATAATCCCGCCGCCGTTACTCCACAGGAAAGGAAGCCAAAAAAGAGGTGCTTCCTCAAAACTAACGGCGAATTGTTCGGTTTTTTTGTTGTTTAGAGAATCTTCGCCGTTGTTCATATTCGTTGTCAGTTTTCGGCATGTTTGGAGAAAATCTTCAAAAGACCAGTTTTTAGTTGGATAAAGAACATTATATTTGTCGAAAAGGTCTTTATTGTAATAAACAACAAGATTCGAAATATCTCGAGGAATTGCATAAAGCTTGTTTTTATACCTGAAAGCGTTTAAAGACTGAGGAAAAAAATCTTTTTCTTTCAAATTATCATCTTTTTTTAAATAATCCGATAAGTCCAGAAAAATATTATTCTCAGCATAAAGCGGACCATTAAGGTTGTTTATAAATACAACATCAGGCGTTAAGTTGGAAGCAACCAGTAAATGCAGTTTTTGAAAGTAATTTTTGGGAATATGAATAAACTCCACTTTTATATCAGGATTTTTATCTTCAAATTCTTTTAAAAGCGGTTTGATTATTGCAATTTCTGATTCTGATCCCCAGCTTGAAAATTTTATGGCAGTTTTAGTTGTCTTTGGGGTACAGCCGGAAAAAATTACAGCCATAAACATACATATTAGAATTATAAAATTATTTTTCATGGTTTTAATTATTTTGAGACTTGTAAAAAGCTTATATTCTTGTTTATTGGAATGTTTCCAAGAATTTTTTCTTTGTTCATATCATAAATAACTATTTGATAAGAATCCTGATTTGTAATCAAGGCTTTATTTCCGTTTTCAGGAATAGTGATTTTTGACGGGAAGCCGCCAGTATTAAGAGCTATAGTGTTTTTCAAGGTGAAGTCCCGCATATCTATAATGTTTAATTCGTCAGAACCTGCGGATAAGACGTATATTTCATTTTTTTTGTCTGATATTTGAAGATCGACAGGTTTTGCGCCAACCTTAACACGTGTAATCTCTGCATTTTTTGCAAGGTCAAAAATAACCAGTTCATTGCCGGTACGGCTTAAAATTAAAAGATTATTGCCAACTCGGGCGATTTTTGAAATATTATTAATCTGTGTAATTTTTTTAGAAATACCGGAATCCAAATTCAATGTATAAATATTGCCGGAATTAAAATCATCGTAAAAAATATTATTATTATCTTCAGATGCAGTAAGGTTATCAGGGATACCTGAAACATTGATTTCTTTTGTTAAAATCATATTATTCAAATCAATTTCTGAAATGCTTGACGAAAGCTTGTTTGCGACATAAGCTTTTTGTGAATTTACGGGCATTAGTATTGAAGTAGGGAGTTTTCCTACCTCAATATCCTTTAAAAGGATATTAGAAAAGGTATCTATAACAAATATTTTATTTAAAGACATAGATGGCACAAGAAGATATCTGTCATCAGGTGTCAAAACCATATTGGATGGGACAGAAGGGAGTTTCATGTTTTTATTGATTCTCCCTGTTTGAGAATCAATAATATTTATTCGGCTTTCCTTAAAATCTGCGGCATATAAAACTTTGTTCTTGATGCAATCAAGCTCGGGAAGACTTTTTTGTTCTTCTTCTTTGACTTTTCCTCTAATAAAGTTAACAGTTCTTTCTTTTTTTTGAGCAGGTTCTCCGAAAAAAACAAGATCATCTTCATCTTTTTTTTGTTTTACTGCTATTTGCAGGTTCCCCATAATTACTTTGAGTTCTGTGGGGAGAATAAGCCCTCTCGGGACGATTAAATCTTGTGGAAGTAATCCCAGTTTCACGCTCAAAGGAATCTCAGGACTGTAGTTAACTGTTAGTTCATTATTAATTCTTACTGTTTTTAGTAATGCAAGATTATTTGCAAAAAGAATCATGTCAGGTTTCTTTGTAAAGTCAGTATTTGCCGGAATTGTTTTGACTATTGCCGCAGGATTTTCAACTTTTCCGTAAGTAAGAGGACTTACAGGCAGGTAAATTGTATGATCCGGCAATTCAATAAGCCCGTCGAATCTTATTTCCACGTCAGGATATTTTGATTTCAGATATTCTACAATGGGCTGAGGAAGCACGGTTGCTTTTGCAGGGGTTGTATAAAGACTCAAACAGCAAATTAAAGATAATATTGTTAAAATTATTTTAAAGTTTTTCATGATTTTTATTCACCACGTTTTTTGTGTACATAGAAATATTGTATTATAATCAATCTTCTTAAGCTAATAGATTTTTGGTAAAGCATATACTTGAATTGCTGGTTAAATTTACGCATCATTGCGAAGGGTACCCGCTTTTTTGATTAATTATCAAAAAAGGAGGGGGCAGCCAAAGCACTCGACGCGGCAATCCATTTTGTTTATTATAGATTGCTTCGCTATGCTCGCAATGACGATTTTGGCGATTTAGCAATTCGAGTCATATAAGTTATTAATTTTAGCGACCATTTTAAATTATCTAAATGAGACAATTTTTATAATTATGAATATATTTATTACCGGAACAGATACCGATGTCGGAAAAACCATTGTAACAGCCGGATTAGCTGCTGCCATAAAGAGTCGTGGCTACTCGGTCGGAGTTTTTAAGCCGATTCAAACAGGAGCGCATTGTATTTCTCCAGACATTGATTTTGTTAAGTCAGTTGATTCCGAAATTTTAACACATGCTTCATATAATTTTAAAGAACCTGTTGCGCCTGCGCTTGCAGCTATTTTGGATGGGGTTGATATTGATATTGATAAAATAATTCAAGATTATAAAGAACTGAAAAAAAAATGTGATTTTGTTCTGGTAGAAGGAGCAGGCGGTCTGTTAGTACCTGTAAAAGGCAAATATTTAATGCGTAATCTGGCAAAAAGTCTTGATTTACCTTTGTTGATAGTTGCAAGACCTGATTTAGGGACAATAAATCATACTTTGCTCACAATAGAAGCCGCAAAAAACCAAAACATCAAAATAGCAGGCATAGTTATTTCGAATTATCCTTTTGGGGCGGAAAATTTCTCCATAAAAAATGCACCTGACATGATAAAAGAGATTTCAGGAGAAAAAATTCTCGGTATTTTGCCAAAAATAGAATCTTTGCATAATAATCCCGCTGTTTTAAAAGAAGTATTTTCAAAATATATAAATTTGGATTTTATTTTAAAATAATTTTAGATTGCTCGCCTCAAAAAGCATTCCAGAGAAGCAAAGCTCCTCTTTCAGTCTCTGCCCTCAATTCGCAAAAAAATACCTGATTCTTTAATCAGGTTTGGATGAGTTGAAAGGAGTTTTATTTACTCTACTTATATAAAACTCCTAATAAAAAAAATTGATAAATAACACGCTAAATATTAAGAAACATTAAGAAGAGTTTTTTTATTAAATTTCCGAGATTTCGATATTTAATATTTTAGCCAGATAAGCAAGCAGTATTTCGGATTTTTTTGACGAATGAAAAAGCCTTTCTATGTTTATTCTATCAATCCAAATTCCTCCGCAAAAAGAGCATTTGCTTATAATTATTCCTGTATTATCCAGTTCAATGGTTTCCAGTAAAATTCTGTCGTTAGGACATTCTGCAGGCACTATTTCAGGAATAAAAACTTTATTTTTTTCACCAAATTCGTCTTTTAAGCGTTTTTTGGCATCAAGATCTATAATCTTTGCCCATTTTTGTTCTTCCGATGATGGTTTAAAACTCATTTTTTCTTACCCCTGTTGTCTTCGTTTTTGAGCATAAATAAATAAATTCATCTAAATATTATAGATTTTTTCACGGGGTATTAAATCCGACTTTAATCCTATGTTATAATCATTTGGTATTCGTATAGATAAGTGAAGATTGCTTAAAGTTGAATTTAGAAGATTTTACAACACCGGAAACGGAAGACATAGAAATCTGGCTGAAAGAATTTACAACAACAAATGATCCTAAGGTAAAAAAACAATTAAATAATTTAATTGTTTTATATTACTTACCTTTGGTAAAAAAGATTGCTTATGGGCTTGCCAGAAGAAATACCGACCCGATTGAAGATATAATTCAGGTTGGAAGTTTGGGTTTGATAAAAGCTGTTAATCAGTTTAATAATACTTTCGGGGCAAGTTTTAAGACTTATGCAACTTATCTTATTACCGGAGAAATCAGACATTACCTGCGGGATAAATTAGCCATGATCAGGGCTCCAAGAGAATTGCAAGAGCTAAGTATAAGAATGCATAATATTAGCGAAATATTAAAAACAAGAATGGGAAGAATTCCAACAGAGCTGGAAATAGCAAATGAACTTCAGATGCCTGTCAATAGAATTAACGAAGTTTATGAAGCAGACAGGCGAAAACAATTAATTTCTTTAGATCAACTTGTATTTAATAATTCCGAAACAGACCAATCCCTCGTTGATAGGCTTGTAGATGACAAATACCAGCTTTCTCAAAAACTTCAGGAAAAGCGAATGATGCTTTTTGATGCAGTGAATTTGCTTCCCCGTAATTTGGAAGAAGTAATCAGGCTCAGTTTTTTCGAAGATTTAAATCAAAATGAAATTGCGCAAAGAATTGGGATTTCACAAATGCAGGTTAGCAGAAGAATCAAGAAAGCAACTTTTGAGCTTTTTAAAATAATCAGCTCACAAAATAACCCTGCACAATAAGAAAGAATTTAATTATGGAATTTTTAACTTTGGATCAAAAAATATATTTCGGTTTTATAGCCGGATTTATAGGTCTTGTAATAGGAAGTTTTCTTAATGTAGTTGCATTGAGGCTTATTGCCGAAAAAGATTTTGTAAAAGGTCGTTCAAAATGCCCGAAATGCGAAAATTTAATCGCATGGTACGATAATATTCCTGTTTTAAGCTATATTTTGCTTCGAGGAAAATGTAGAAAATGCGGGGAAAAAATAAGTCTGCAATATCCCATAGTAGAACTCTTAACAGGTGCGTTTTTTGTTGCAACAGTGAGCTTTTTTGGCTTTACGCTAAAAACACTATTTTTGCTTATTCTGGTGTGTAATTTAATAGTAATAACCATTACAGACATTAAAGAAAAATATATTTTCGATATTAACTCAATTCCGTTAATTCCTATCGGTCTTATTTATAATTTTTTTGATGTTGGAAACAATTCTGTCGGAACGTTAAAGGTTATAGGGATAACTTTTAATGATGTTTTCATTTCTGCGCTGATAGGAGCAGTTTTAGGAGCGGCTTTTTTTGAAATATTTTCAAGAGTAGGACTTTTGCTTGCCGGAGAATATGCGTTCGGGGCAGGCGATAGTATCCTTACAGCGGGTTTGGGTGCATGGTTTGGCTGGAAACTCACGGTCATTATAATTGCCTTAAGCTTTCTTGCGCAAATGATAATTGGTGTGCCTGTTATTATTCATAATATGTACAAGTCCAAAGATTTTCAGTCGCTATGGGCAATGACGGCATTACTTTTTTCTGTGGGTCTTACTTTTTTGGGGAAATATTACACTTATGCAGGAGAATCAGGTATTGCGCTGTCAATAATTCTTTTATCTTTTGTGGTAGCCGGTATTTCAATCTTTGTAATATTAAAACGCACCAGAGAAAGACAGAGCTATACTTTTTTGCCGTTTGGACCTGCTCTTGTTATTGCAGGATTTCTTGTAATGTTTTTCAGCGGGTATTTTTTAAACTATTTCCCGTATTAAACTTGAATTTCAGTATAAAGCGCCAAAATCGTCATTGCGACAATGGCAAAGCAATCTATAAAAATTAAAACGGATTGCCACGTCGAGTGCTTTGGCTGCCCCCTCCTTTTTTGATAATTAATCAAAAAAGCGGGTACCCTTCGCAATCACGCATATATTTAATTATCAATTCGAGTTAATTAGTCTTATAGACTTGATTCTCAAAAGAAAATACTATAAAAAACCCGAATTGGTATAAGAAATTATTTTTGATAAAAGAATGAAGAAGTCAGGTTATAGCCTATTTCTTTGAAATTATGTATTCTTTCCGTTGAACCTATAAACAAGACTCCGCCCGGTGTTAAGCTGTTATAAAAATCGGTGTATAGTTTCTCTTTGGCTTCTTCAGTAAAATATATAACTACGTTTCTGCAAAGAATAAGATGAAAATTCTTGTCAAAAGTACCGTTTAGTAGGTCACGTCTTTCAAAATTCACTTTTGAAGTAAGTTTGCTGTCAACCTGAAACTTATCTCCGTTGGAATCAAGAGGATTAAAGTATTTTTTGTATTCAGGCTTTATTGTGCCGAGTTCAAATTTTGAATAATGACCATTTTTTGCCCTACTTAAAATATTCAAATCAAAATCAGAAGCAACAAGCGTGCATTTGTCCAGTGCGTTTAGCCTGTCAAGGATCATGGCAATACTGTAAATCTCGGCACCGCAGGAACATCCGGCAGACCATATTTTTATTGAACCATATTTTGTTAAGAGTTCAGGAATAATTTTGGTTTCCAGTTCATTAAATTTATCATTATTTCTAAAAAATTCCGTAACATTTATGGTCAGCATGTTGGTGAATTCTTCAAGCTTTTTATTGTCGGAAATTAAAAGTTTGTAGTACTCTGCAAGCTTGAAAATGTTGTTTCTGTTCATCAAAGAAACAATTCTTCTCTCCATCTGCGCATTTTTATAGTTAAAAAGGTTTAAACCGATATAAGAGGCAATATTTTTTTTAAAAGTATTAAATTCTTCTTCTGAAGGCATATTTAATTTTGGAAGGTTTAATAAAGTTCCTATATCACTTAAATTTTTTGTGTTTTTTGTTGTGTCTTCAGACATTTTTTGCTTCTCCGGTTTTTTTAACTGTAAACCATTTTAATGATTGCTTCTGCTATTTTGTGAAGAGGAACAATTTCGTCTGCATGACCTGCAACAACTATACTTTTAGGCATTCCGTAGACTATACAGGTAGATTCATGTTCCACAATGCAGTGTCCTCCGTATTTTTTAACAACAGCGGCACCCATTGTTCCGTCATGTCCCATTCCTGTTAACACAACACAAATCATATCCTGTTGATAAATTTTTGCAGCCGATGCGATAGTTAAATCAGCGCAAGGTCTCACTCCTAATACAGTTGGCTCCTGATTTAAAGCAACAGTTCCTTTTTCTGTAACCGTCATATGGTAATTCCCCGGTGCTAAAAGAGCTTGCCCTCTGATCAGTTTATCTCCGTCTTTTGCTTCTTTTACGGTTATTTTGCTCATTTTATCAAGTCTTTGAGCAAACATTTCCGTAAATTTTTCCGGCATGTGCTGTACTATAAGGATTTTTGCGGGAATATCTTCAGGAAGATAAGGAACAACTTCTTTTAGTGCTTGCGGTCCCCCTGTTGAAGAGGCTATCATTAAAAGTTTGCTTTTTTTTCCGGCAGAAACAGGATTTAACAAATGAGGTTTTATTTGGGGCTCTATTCTTTTTAAGGCATGACCTTTGCTGGAAATAGCTGCCAATACTTTAGCTAAAAGATCTTTTTCAAGATTGCTTATTTTATCGCCTGATACAGATCCGGGTTTTTCAATAAAATCAAATGCTCCAAGCTCAAGAGCTTTGATAGTTATTTCGGCACCTGATTTTGTAAGACTGCTGCACATAATAACGGGAATATTTTTAATCTTGAGTATTTCCTGAAGAGTTTCAATCCCGTCCATTATAGGCATTTCTATATCAAGAGTAACCACATCGGGATCAAATTCTCTGATTTTTTTAAGCGCAGCCTGCCCGTTAAAAGCCGTTTCAACAGCGTGAATATCAGGATTATTGTTTAATGCATCAGAAATCACCTTTCTCATGAAAGCTGAATCATCAACAACTAAAACTTTAAATCCTATTTTTGATTTTTCCATTATCTCACTTTTTTATAAATCTTTTATTCTGTTTTCGGGACTTATTATACTTGTTACCCTTAATCCAAAATTGTCTTCAATGACTACAACTTCGCCTTTTGCTATTAATTTTCCATTTGCATATAATTCGACTGGTTCACCTGCAATTTTATCAAGTTCTATAATTGAACCTCTGGTAAGTTCCAGAACATTTTTTATTGGTAATACTGATCTTCCAAGTTCAACCGTTAATTCAAGCTTAACATCCATAACCAGATTGAGGTTTTGATTTACTTCGCCGTATATATTCGATGAATTATCAAAGGATGCGAATTGGACAGGCTGAACAGTTACTTGACGTTGTGGAGGTTCCGGCATTTGAGGCGGATGGTTGTATGCTGTTGAGGGGGAAGAGGCAGGTGGTGCCTGCTGGTGAATGGGAGGTGTTTGATATTGAGAATTACTTTGAGGAACAGTTTGAGGCTGAGGAGCAGCCTTTGCTTCAGGGACTACAGTGTTTGAAGGAGCAGAAAGACCTTCTGAGAGAGCGGTCATCATGTTCATAAGGCGTGCAACCTGATTTTGGGCAGATTTAACACTCATTACCTGAATAATTTCACTGTCAATCAGAGTTCCTATAATTAGTCTGAATTTAACAGCAATTATCGGATTGCTGAGAATTTCGTCTGCTAAATCAAGCTTTTTGTCTTTTTCCTGAAGCTTGACTTCGGGATGAGAAATATTTATCGGGTAATTAAACATAGAAGATAAGGAAGTTGAAGCCGAGCCGACCATCTGGTTCATTGCTTCGCCTACAGCGCTTAATTCAAGTTCTCCTATTTCAGCAGCCTGAGGGTTTCCTTCTCCGCCCATCATTAAGTCCGCAATAATTGCAGTATCTTTTACTTTCAGCGCAAATACAGTAGTACCTTCAAGACCTTCGACATATTTAATTGACACTACTATATGGTCTTCTTTTACTACAAAAGATTCTTCGACGTTTGTATATTCGCAAACAACGGGAGTGGTTATGTCTACTTTATTACTAAGCAACATGGAAAGTATGGTAGAAGCGGAACCCATGAAAATATTACTTATTTCACCAAGTGTATCAGCTTCTTCTTCGGTTAAAAATTTATATATCGGATTGTTTTCAGGAGGAATTTCACCTGAAGACCCTTTTAAAATATTATCTATATCTTCTTGAGACATTTTGTCATTCATAGCTGCCCAAACTCCTGTTATTAATACAATTTATATTTATTAAGGCTTTTCTTATCACTCTATTAATCTTCATCATTTTGTTTAATCTTATCTATAATATTTATTGCAATTTTATTTTTTTTAGTTCCCGGCCGTCCAAGGAATTTAGGTATGTTATTGACCTTTATTACGAGTTTGTCATTTATTGAATTTTCCAAACGAATAACATCTCCTATTTTTAAATCAATAAAGTCTCCTATTGTTATGTCCGTACTACCTAGCATAACATTTATTTTAACATTGGTGTTACTTAATTTATTTAATATTTTTTGTTTATCCTCCATGGAGGAGGTCTTGCCTTTGGTCTGATAAATTTGTTGAGTGTTTAATTGTTCAATAACTGTTTCCAGTACCGGATAAGGAAAACATAAACTTAACAGTCCGGAATATTTGTTTGCAAGTTGTATTTCAAGTGTAATTAAAGCAACAACTTCGCCGGGACTTGCGAGCTGAGAGAGGATGGAATTGTTATCAATGCCGACAACAGCGCCTCTTACCGGAAAAATATTTTTCCATGATTTTTCAAGCGTTTTTATGATTTTGTCAAAAACTCTTTTAGCAAGAGCTTCTTCTATATCTGTAAGATCTCTTGCCTTTGTTTCACTGTGCCCCACGCCTCCAAGCATTCTGTCAACAATACTTGAAGTAATCTCGTGACTTATCCCAAACAAGATTTGACCCGGCAGTGGATTTAATTCAAAAACCCCTATAGTTACAGGGTTAGGAAGAGAACGGACAAATTCATCGTAGGTAAGCTGGTCCACAGATACGACGTCTATTTCTGTATTTAATCTAAGATAAGTGCTCAAGATAAGGGAAAGTTGCCTTGAAAATTCTTTATGAATATCCTGCAAGGCTTTAAGATGATCTTTTGAAAATTTATCGGGTCTTCTAAAATTGTATAGCTTATAACCTTTTCTGTCTTCGTCAAAGGTATCTATCATTGCCGATTCATAATTTGTTTCGCTTTGGTCTTTTTCAAGACCCGCAGTTAATGAAGATAGCAATTTATCTATATCATTTTGTGAAAGAGCATCCGAACCGGACATTACTGTACCTCTTGTTTACTTATTGTCATGTTGAGCGAAGCGAAACATCTCAAAGGTGAATTATTGGATAATAAAAGTTCCGAAACTGACTCTCATAACTTCTCTTTCTCCTCCGAAAAGAGGGTCAACAGCAGCTTTTATTTGTTCTTTTGCGAGTTCTTTTCCTGAAAGGCTTGAAAGTTCTTCGGCTGTTTTTGAAGATAATACGGAAATTATTGCATCTCTTATTGAAGGCTTATATTGTTCCATTTCAGCCTGTATTGCTTCAAGAGGGTTAGACTTTTTAGCTTCTTCACCGCCGCCGCCATGTCCTGAGACATTGCTGCCGCCTCCGCCTGTTCCGTCAATAGCAGGATCTGTCGAAGCTCTTGAAAGTTCGAGGGCAACGTTAACTTTAAGATATCTTTTTGAGTTTGGATCACTTAAGTTAAGGATAAATTCTCCCAAATCAAGAATTATTCCTCTTTCCGGAGGGGCTGCTTCATCAGCCTGATCACCGCTTCCATCTCCACTATCGCTGGCGTTGCTCGGGCTTGTGGCTATTTTTCCCACTGTAGAACTGATTACGCTGTTGACAATAAGATAATTGCTTCCTATAAAAATAAAACAAATTAAAGCCGTAATGGCGGCATTCATAATGACAAGTTTTTTTCCGGACAAGCCGGAATCAGATGATTCTATTGATATTTCAGGAAGATCTGCTTTAGGTTTTATTCCTTTAGGTTGAGAAGGTTTTACCATGTTTTTTACTCCAAATATTTTTTATTTTGTGCATTATTAATATTTGCCGGTTCAAAAATTTTACTTGATGAACTTAAAACAACTATATCTACTCTCCTGTTGTTCTCGCGACCTTTTTCGGTATTATTGTCAGAAATGGGCATGTATTCCCCATATCCGGCTACTGAAAGTTTGCCGGGATTGAATAAGTGCCTTTCTACAAGATATTTGACAATATTTGTAGCTCTTGCTGTAGATAATTCCCAATTAGAAGGAAATTTGTCAGTTTTTACAGGAAGATTGTCGGTATGACCTTCTATCCTTATTGAATTTGGCTCGTTCTTTAAGACAACAGCTATTTTGTCAAGAATATTCAGTGCATTATTTTTTATTATATCAGAACCTTTATCAAAAAGTACTGTATCATTTAACCTAATTAATAAGCCTCTGGGTTCTCTTATGATATTAATGTTTTTTGTATCATTAAATTTATTTTTTATAGTTTTTCTAATCTCTTCAAAATTGGCAGATTCGGAATTTATTTTATTTCCAAATGAAGAAAGCTGCTTATTTAGTTCTTTTGAAGAATTATCCTGAGTTTGTAAAGATTCTCGATCAGTATAAATATTGATTTTAGTTGTTTTAAATGATTTTAAAAGTCTTGATTTTTCATCTAAATTTGTGTCGGTTTTTTTTGAATTTCTTTCAAAAGCTCTGCCTAAAGAGTTTGAAAAAGTTTTCATGTGACTTATGTCGAGTTGAGAAAGTGCATAAAGAACCATGAAAAGAGCAAGCAGCATTGTTACAAAGTCAGCGTAAGAAACCACCCACCTGTTTATATAATTTTGATTATTATTTAAAAGCCCTGATTTCACTTGATTAATATCCTTTTATCTCAAATAAGCAAAAAGCTTTTCCTTTGTAATTATAGGATTTTCGCACTTATGAATCGATAAGACTCCTTCAATGATAAGTTTTTTAAGAATCATTTTTTCTCTTATCTGCATTTTAAGTTTTCCGGCAATGGGAAGAAAAATTAAATTTGCTGCGCCTACTCCGTAAAGTGTTGCCACAAAGGCTGTTGATATGCCATATCCAAGAAGAGCAGGGTTTGCAATATTGCTCATTACCTGTATTAAGCCGATAACAGCTCCTATAATTCCGAAAGTAGGGGCATAACCTCCTAAAACTTCGAAAACATGAGGATTTACAAGTGCTTTTTCTTCTTCAAGCTCAATTTCTGAATTTAAGATTTCTTTTAAAGCTTCTCCATTATTTGTATCAAGTGATAATTGAAGGCTTTTTTGCAGAAAAGAATCTTCGATAGTTGAAATTAAACCTTCAATAATAAGAGTTCCCTCTTGTCTTGCGATATTGGCAAGTTCTATAATCTGGCTTGTAACCATTTTGGTGTTTTCTTTGTTATCAAAATGGGGCTTTGAGGATTCTTTAAAAGCTTCTTTGATTGTTGAAAAAGAAAAATTCACCAATGCTGCGCCAAAAGTTCCTCCAAAAACAATCAGAGCCGCTGAAGGCTGTATTATTACAGAAATAGAATTTGATTCAAAAAATAAAGTTCCGACTATGGCTGCAACGCCCATTAAAACCCCGAGAAAGGCAGATAGATCCACGATATTTAATTCCCTCACCCTATAATTTTACCGGATTAGTTCCAGAATACATGTTTTTAGGCGGTTTTAAAATCCGCTAAAAAGTGGATTATAAAAGTGATTTGCGAAAAATAGGTGTTATAAACTACAATGATTTTTCAAGATTGACAAAGAATATACTACATGATATATTTCCTCGTATCTAGTGAAAGAGCTAGTGTGAGTAGTTAGGAATCAAAGGTATTGGAGGCAAAATCAGATGAAAGTAGTTAGTTTTGGACAAAAACCTGTTGCAACAAAAGCTCCTGTAGCACATAACCAAGTTACAAAGCCACAAGCTCCTCAAGAAGCACCTACCCCTGTTAAAGCCGGAAAAAACTTAAATATAAAAATATAATAAATTAAGTAATAAACTTAATCTTAATAAATTTAAAGAGTTTGAAATTTTTTCAAACTCTTTTTTTATCGAGTTTTACTCTTGTGTAGTCTGTTTATACTATAGAAAATAAAACCTACATGTTTTATACTCTTGTTTTCGGCATAATAAAATTAAACTTTTTTTTGATATTGCCGATAAATATTAAACCGTTAAAAATATGTGTGCGTTATTTATTTTTATAAAAGGAAAAGAATGAAAATATTAATTTCTAATGATGACGGAATTCATTCAGCAGGTTTAAAATTTTTAGCCGCAAAACTTTGCGAGAATCATGAAGTTTATGTTATTGCACCTGATAGGGAAAGAAGTGCTGCAGGACATTCATTAACTTTGCACAGACCGCTCAGGGTCGATAAAGTTGATATGGGAGTCAGCGTTGCACAAGCATGGGAAACAACAGGAACACCGGGTGATTGCGTAAAAATAGGCATAAACAGTATTCTTGAAGAAAATCAAAAACCCGATCTGATTATTTCCGGTATAAACTATGGTCCAAACCTTGGCTCTGATATTTTATATTCCGGAACGGTCAGCGCAGCAATGGAAGGAGCAGTTCTTGGTTTTCCGAGTATTGCAGTATCATTGTTTGGAGAGGGTCATTTTCTGGATTCCGATTTTATTTATTCAGCAGAATTTATTTCAAAATTTCTGAATAATATTGTTCAAATCAATTTTCCTAAAAAAACTATTCTAAACATAAATATCCCCGCTGTAAGTGCGGAAGAAATCACAGGAATCCAAATAACCAGACTTGGAACTCGTATGTATACGGATACTTACGAAAAAAGGCTTGATCCAAGAGGCAAAACGTATTATTGGATGGCAGGCGAATTCCTTAAGGCAGAACAGGAAGACGGAACCGATATTATGGCTATAAGAAATAATAAAATTTCCATAACTCCGGTAACTTTTGAAATGACCCATAAAAGTATTATGCCGGAACTTGAACAAGCTTTTTGCAAAGGGTTATGCGAACTTTAAAAAAAAGAACTTCCAATATTATTTTATGTCATTGCGAGGAGGCACTAAGTGCCGACGTGGCAATCCATTCAACTATACGGAAGTTCTTTTTTTGTATTTAATATTTTTTATTTTTGAATGATAAATTTGATCGGAAGTTCTGAATCACTTACTTTTTTTACTTTTTTGCTTTTATCTTTGGACATTATTAAGTTTGTCAGAACTTCATCAGCTTTTTCAAGCTGTTTATCTTTTTTGTTTTTGATATCTTCCTCTGTGTTTTTAACTTCTACATCAGGAGTTATACCTTTTTTATTTATATCTGTTCCGTTTGGAGTGAGATATTTTTGGGTTGTTATATTTACTCCGGATCCGCCGGGAAGTTTGTTGATTTCCTGAACAAGTCCTTTTCCAAAGGATTTAGTTCCAATTAATGTTGCTCTTCCGTTATCTTTTAATGCACCGCTAAGAATTTCGCTTGCACTTGCGCTTCCTCCATCAATCAAAATAACCAGAGGTTTTGTTGTTATAGGTTTATTAATTGACTGTTGAGTTTCTTTATAGCCATCCCTGTCAACAGTGCTGACTATTAAGCCTGAAGAAAGAAACATATCAGAAATAGCAATGGCATTTGTCAAAAGACCACCGGGATTCGAACGAATATCGAGAATATACCCGTCTTTAGTGCTTAATTTTTTTAAAGCGTCTTTTATTTCATCGCTTGCTGTGTGGCTTAAAAATGAATTTAAACGAATATAGCCGATATTTTTAGGAACGTTTGTAGTTTTAGGAATATTAATAGAAACAGATTTAACGTCAATTTTGTCTCTTGTTATGGTGTAAAGCTTTTCAGGAGCGCCTTCTCTTTTGATAAAAAGGGTTACATTAGTTCCTTTTTCTCCTCTTATTAAGTCAGCAGCGTCTTTGACAGACATTCCTTTAGTGCTTTTTCCGTTTATTTCAAGAATAAGGTCATTTGATTTAAGTCCGGCTTTGTCGGCAGGGGTGTTTTCTATAGGTGCAATGACCATAAGTTTGTCATCTTTTGCACCTATTTGTACTCCGATTCCAAATAATGTTCCGCTTATTGATTGAGTTTCGTCTGCAAATTGTTCAGGGTCAAGAAATCTCGTATAAGGGTCATTTAAGCTTGCTAACATTGTTTCTATTGCAATGTAAGCATCTTTGTCATTCTGGATAGTACTGTCATATCTATGTCTCCATCTGTGCCAGTCTTGATTGTTCTGGCTTGCATCGACATATTTAGTGTCAATTAATTTCCACACTTCGTCATATAATTCCTGAGAACTGTAAGCATAAGTTTTTGTGGGTGTTCCCATAAGCGTCAGGACAAAAAATGATGCGATTACGCATAAAATTCTTTTAATTCTCATTAAAAACTTTTTACCTCTCTTGTTATTTAAAATATGAAAATTACTTCTTACCCATAAATTTCTTAATGTATATTAGCACATTTAAATATTGTCAAGCCAAACTTTTGAAAATTTTTTATAGACACAACAAGTTTATTAATTTGAGTTTTTTAATGGAGTTTGTATAATTATAATAATATATAACTTTATGTCCACGTAGTTCAGACGGATAGAACGTCACCCTCCTAAGGTGAATGTCGGGGGTTCGAATCCCTCCGTGGACGTTTATTTATAGAGTTTAATGCTAATATATTATAAACTTTGCTTATAGAGGTTTTGGAATGCAAAATTTATTAGAAAAAAATTTAAAATTAATATCCTTATATAATCCTGAGTTGGCAGAAAAAATCCGTAATTGTAATAATTTTGAAGCTAATTATGAAATTAATCAGGCTCAATCCGGTGACAGCATATTATACAAAAATGAAATTGCTGTTGATGATCTTACTGACCCTGTTTGGACGGCTCTGGAAGTCTACTCAAAATTGGAATCCAAATCGATAAAAAGCATTACTGTGCTGCTTGGAATGGGCTTGGGATATACTTTTAAAGAATTTGCAAAAAGATATGAAGGCAAAATTATATTACATGAACCTAATCTTGAAGTTTTAAGAATAGCTTTTGAATTTGTAGATTTTTCAGAAGAATTGTTAAGTAAAAATATTGTGGTTACCCATACGCACGAGGATCTGAAAGCGGCATACAAACTTTTGTTCTTCAGGGGTTATAAGTTTAATTTCGTACCGTCAAATTATTATTTGAATGAAGATAATGCAAATTTGCAGGAAATTACACAAAAAATAAATAATAATCATCTTCTTTATGAACAAAATTATAATAATTTATGGAAAAAAAATTATATGTGGACAAATCTGCTGTTTAAAAATATTCCTTATATTGTAAACAGTCAGGATATGCATGTATTAAAGGATAAATTTAAAAACAAAACAGCGGTTATCTTGTCAGCAGGACCCTCTCTTGATAAAAACATTGAAAATCTGAAACCATATAGAGATAAAGTAATCGTTTTCTGTGTGGGAGTCGCATTTAAAACGGCTGTTAAAAATGGCATAATTCCTGATTTTGTGGCAGTTATAGATAATAGAAAAGAAATTATAGATATACCTGAAATTAGTGAAATAAATTTAATAGCTTCAACAAACACTTATGAAGGCATTTTTGAATTAAAACCCAAAAGATTTTTTAATCACCATAATAAAAATACCCCTGTTTGTACATGGTTTGCTAAAATCATGGGAGTTCTCGATATTGAAGATTATCAAACAGCCGGAACTGTTGCAATAAATTGCCTTTATACAGCTAAACTGATGGGCTGCGACAAAATAATTCTTGTCGGGCAGGATCTGGCATATACAGACAACAAATGTTATTCTCAAAGTTCAACTTATGCCGATTTTAGTATAAATGAGTCAAAATCAATCGAATATGCTAATTCAAATAAAAACATGGATGAAGAAGAAATTAATCATAAAAAAGAGTTTTTAAAAAAGGATTTGCTGTATGTAAGAGGTTTGAACGGGAAAAATCTCCTTACCAGACCCGATTATTATACATTTATTCTTTACTTCGAAGAAATTGCGGAACAATATGGATCTGAAATCAAACTTATTAATGCGACAGAAGGCGGGGCATATTTAAAAGGCTATGAGCATATAACTTTGCAAGAAGCTCTTGAAAAAAATACAAATGAAACAATAAATGTTGAAGAGGTTTTGAAAGCAAATCAATTAACGAGTATAGATATTTCAAAAAGAAATAAAAAAGCATCAAAAGAATTAAAAAATATAATAACAAATTATAATAATGCAAAAAATATTATTGATTTTGTGTTTAAAAAAGCGATTGTTCCTTATTTGAATTTTGACTTCAAAACTTATTTTAGTTACTTCAAGACAAATAATTTTATAGGTATATGGTTAAAAGCCTTAGAGTCTCCTGCCGGCTTATCAAGTGAAGAAAAAACAATTTTTGAAAAACAACCAAAGTTAAATGTTGATTTTTCAGAAGTTTTAAGAAAAAAATTAAAGAATTTATTAATTCAAAATCCGCAAAATTTTTCAAATCATTTAAAAATAATGAAAGACAATTATTTTAAAGTAAAAGAAATACTAAGTTTAAATCCTTATTTCAAAATGATTTATTTGACCTATTTGCTGGATATAGATAGTCAAATAAAAGATTTTGAAAATAATAATGAGAACCTTATAGAATTAGCATATTATTTTAACTTTCTGTATTTATCTTTGTATTATTGGGGATCTGTATATAATGAAGTGCTTATAACCGACCTGATAAATAAACTTGAAAAATCATAAAATTTTAGAATCAATTATCATAAAATAATTTATAATTTTTTTGTAAAGCAATTGTTAATTATTATTGACAATTAATCTAAGCCAATTTATTATTAAAATTACTCAGGAATGGAGCTACATAATATATAAAAGGAGTCGAGTAATGGGTAATACGGTTATTCAATTAAGAAATGAAACAGCAGCGACATGGACATCCTCCAATCCAACCTTAGCACAGGGTGAAATGGGTCTAGAAACTGATACAAACAGGATAAAATTTGGGGATGGTTCAACAGCCTGGAATTCTCTTCCTTATGTAGGTGCAGGTGCATCTTTCAAATATGGGTTATATACTCTTTCAGCAGATCAAACAAGTAATTTTGCATTAAATAATCATGTTCAATTTAATACAGTACAAGGTTCTCTCGGAGGTCTTTCTACAGGTTCAGGACAAGCAAACGGTATAATAACATTAGCAGCTGGAAAAACTTATAAAATATCCGGTAATATACTCGCCGTATTTTCAAATGCAGCCGGTCATGTAGGCTGTGAATTGTATGACAGAACAAATAGTACTCCATTTACACCTTTGCTTGTTAGTTATATCCAACCAACCACTGCTACAGCGAATTATGGTATACAACCAGGATTTATAGGTTTTATAACTCCATCGACAAATATTGATATAGATTTAAGAATTATGTCAGTGAATACGCTTAGTGGTATATTGTCTAGTGAAACTTGGCTATTAATTGAAGAATATGCAGGGTATTAATTAAAAAACTTTTAAGCTTCATAAATCTTATTTGGATTACTATAGTAATCCAAATAAGATTTATGCTTTGTGTTTTAAAAGATTTAATGGTTTATAGAATTTTTTATTAAAACTATTTCAGTATTCAGTGATTTTTTTGCTTCCGCACACCTGCTTCCAGTCCCAAACAATAATATTTTATGCATTAAACAGACCTTTTTACTTATGGCAATGCTTCCGACTTCGCAATTTGCATGAAAACCTATAACTACCTCGGAAAGCCCGCAGTACGGGCGAGTGTTTCAATAATGAAGGCCCCGAGCATCAAGCCCTGGGCCTTCATGGTGGAGACGGAGAGATTCGAACCCTCGTCCAGAACGGATATCAGCAAACATCTACGAGTATAGACTTCTGCTTAGTGTCATTTTAGTCAGGTCAGTAGTCAAACCCTTGGCTAAAATCAAGTGCATTTTAAGCCTGCACAGGCTTTAAGGGTTGCCTTTGTTCAGTTTACCCTTATACCTGAACGCATCCAATTTTAGTGACCGAATAACCCAACCGGAGAAAATTATTCAGTGCCTCATCAGAGACGACTATGCAGCTTGCGCTACTCTAGCGTTTCCGAATGCGAGGGTGACAACATTATCTGTGCCATTTATTGTTTTTTGCTCGTTGGTAACGGAGAACAGCGCTCCGACTCGCCGCTTACTCACATCAGGCGCCCTGTCTAATCCAAAACGTCCCCATGTTGTAAGTTTTTTAAGTTTAACTTTTCAAAGTACAAAAGAATGAGTTTAAAGTCTGCAAAAGAAAACTCATCATTTCCCTTTTTGACTTTTTACTCTCCTTCACAAAAGAATGCCGATGGTCGGATTCGAACCGACACGGGTTGCCCCGGATGATTTTGAGTCAACTGCGTCTACCATTTCGCCACATCGGCTCTTTGTCTCTATATAATAACAAATACATTTTAAAATTTCTAGTGC
>JBAWVS010000039.1 GCA_037147175.1 bacterium | reverse complement strand
AAGACGTGAAAAAAGAAAATTTGTTCTAAACTTTTAACTTAACTGAACACTAGTTGGATCTATTTTAGTTATAGTATATGCATGATTTATTACAAGTTTATCAGTGTTTACACAATTATTTCCTGAAAATGAAGCCTCGCTACTAAAACTAGTAGTGCTTGCCGTAATAGCTTTGCTTGTAGAACTTAGTTGTTTAAGTTGATTTTCTAAGTGATTGAATTCCTGTTCTTGTAGCTGCTTATTTTCTGCAAGAGTAGGTGTATATTTAGGTTGTGGATCCCTTACTAATGATGTAGAAGATTTTTTTGATAATAAGCTAAAACCTCTTTTATCAGTATTGAAATCAATACTGCCATTATTTATTTTAAGTGATTTAAATAATTTTTTTGTAGCAATTTCAACAATTTTTGCATCAGGATCGCCTGATGACAAATTTCGATTTGATATATTACTAAAATCATCTTTAGTTACTTTTATTTTATGAGTTTCTTCTTGTTTGTCAGGATTGTTTAAAGTAACAGTAAAAGAACCGTCTTTTTCTTTTTTTATAATTCTGTCATCTTTTGCAGCCAATCTTGATAATAACCAGCAATCTGCTGTTGCACCTTGTGCAAAATTTCCGGTTTTACCGTCAGCTTTTTTAAATCTTTCTTTTTCATCTTTTTTCCAGTCGGACTCTTTCTCTGTACCAAATAACTTGTTATCTACTCCAAAACATGCTTCAAAATCACCAGATTGTTCAAAAGAAGGCATTTGAAAAATCCCGTTTTTACTATTTTTATTTTTAGCTTGAATTGTCTTTGCAAGGGGGGAATCTGATTTAAGATTGTGAAATGTCTCAGAAAATTGTGTATATTCATCCAAAACCTCTTTAGAACTTTTTCCTTGTGCACCCGTAACAAAAATATTGTCAGTTTCGGGTGTTATTGCTGTCTTCTGAAATGTATTGTTAAATATTTGCCGCATAAAATTGCCGTCAGAAAGTTTTGCAAATGGAATTTCAATTCTGTTATTTACCATACCCCAACTCCTCTTATTTTTCCCCAATTTCCTCTTATATTTATAAAAACAAAAACATGCAAAAAATTGCCTTTTTTTGCAAAAAATGACGAATTAATAATTATTTTGTTTGGATTAAAAGCATTTCCTGAATATTTAAGATTATTTTCTGCATTTCTTCTGATAAATCACATGAATTTTTTATATTTTCTGCGATTATCTGGGCAAATTCAGCTTTTTTAAATTCGCCAAACCCTTTTTGTTTCCATATGGCAGAAAGAGCGTCAGTTTTGCGGGTGTTAATGTTCAGGTCTTCTTTTGTTATATTCCCGACAAGCCCGTAGTGCGAATTTACCGCCCTGCAAATCAGGTTGTCAGTCAAAATATCTTCAAATTCTCCTGAAGAAATCAAATACAGCCTATCTTGAGGCCTGATAATTTTGTTGATTTCGTCTGCAATCTGCTGCGCATCCGCATCTAAAATTATAAAAATCGGAATATTAACTTCCTGATTAATTTCTGCATAAATTCTGGCAACCTGGTTTTTTCCGCCTGAAGCAACAAGCTCTATACCTCTTTTGTCAAAATCAACTCCCGCCACACAAGAAAATAAAGGCAATAAAGCCTCTTCTGTTGCCCCCTCAGCAAGAAGAAGCAGTTTTAGAGGTTTTTTAGAGCAGTTTGTATTTCTGTAAGTTTCTGCCAACTCATATATTTTTTCAAAATCATTAGCCAAATCATGCTTTTTAATTTGTTTATTCAGCCATACAAGCCTTTTTATGTTTTTGGAAAGGTTTTTATCCGCTTGAGCAAGCTGTAAAAACCCGTTAATATTTATAGGATAATTCATGCCTGATTCAATATAGATTTTTGAAAAAGCATCAAGATTTTCTGTAGTTGAAAATTTATTCCTAAAAGTTATTCCTGCTTGTTCAAAAACGTCTTTTAATACATTTTCTTCGCAAATAAACTCCGATTCCGCAAAATTCGCAGGCTTTGCAAATCCTGTAATGTTTTCCGAAAAAACTATACGCTTTAAAATTTCTTTTGCCGAAAATTCTTTTATTTCTTCATAAAAAAGATATGTATTTAAATCATAATTTTCTTCATAAAGAGGATTTAATGCTTTGACAGATTCGTTCCATATAAGCTGAACAAGAAAATTCACTGTGCCGAAAGAAAACTTATAATAGTTTTTAAGGCTTATTTTAGGAGAAATAAGGTGTTTAATTACGATTTCCCTATGCACTCTGTCAAATTTTTTGAAAGGCTTGTTAAATCGCTGCAATCGCTCTAAAGATATGCTCAATTCTTCATAAGACATCGGCTTAAATACTATTTTATCCGCTTCCAGCCCGATAAGAGTATTTTGAACTTCTATTAATGATTGAAAATGATTTACATAATCTTTAATTTTAAGTTTATCCTTTGCAAATTGGATATTTACATAAATTTACATTTTATATAAATTTATTTAAGTATATATTAAAACAAAAAAGCTTAACAGGGCTGTTTTTTAGAAAAATCAGATTAAAAAATTTAATATTTATTTAATAAAAAAATTAAAAAAAAGAGCAAATTATTAACTTTTCAGGTTTTTATAAATATGTAAGGAAAAGGAAATTCAGGAAATATGTTAAATTTTTTAAAAATAAACAATTTAAACAAAGTTCACTTTGGAAACGCTGTTGTTTCTGATTCAAACGCGTCTGTTCAGCCGCCTGTTGTTAATAATACAGAAAATCCGACAAGTTCAAACAACAGCTTGCCTGATAATGCTGCTTACAGGGTGTTGCCCGCAAGAAATACCGTTGTAAATACTGCAAATTATGCAAAGATGTTCTCGCAGTTGTCCGAATTTGTTGATGATGAAAGTAAAAAATACTTGCAAACCCTTCATGAAAGCAAAAAGCTGCTTTCTAATAATTCAAATGACGGCTCTTCGACTATAGAAAATCTTTACAAAATCATGACAGAGCCAAGAGCAGGAGGCTTTGACCCGAAAATCTTACTTAAAGAAACCATGAAAACTCTTGCTGATCCTTATATAATTACTCAGGATTTCGGTAAAATACCCGAAGCAGTAGTTCCTCAACTTATTAACGAAGAAAATACACGTGTTCAGCAAAAACTTGAAGAAGAAAAGAAACACCCTCAGCCGCAATTTGAAAAAAAAGAAATACTTAAAACAATTACACCGATTGAATCTATAAAAGAAGGGGCTATTGCGTTGGCTGAAAAAGCAGGTGTTTCTGTCTCTTCAAATGCAACTTTGACTGATATTTTAGATGCTAATGCTCAAAAACTTTTGGATATGCAGACTAAAGCCGCAAAAGAGCCGCAAAAAGCATTGCAATTAATACCGCAAATAGCAAAATATCAAGCAGAAAATGATTCTTTAATCCAGTTAGCCCAAGAAATAAACTTTAGCAAGGGGCATACATGCCCTGCTGCAAGCATGGAATTTGATTTAGCAGACAAAAAACCTGCTGAGTTTGCCCGTTATGTGGAAAGACTAACCAGCCCGGATAAATGTGTTAAAACAAAAATCAAATTTTCCAATATAGCGGATGATTTACCTGCTGCCGTTTCAAAATTGCAGGATTGGAAAATCGATTACAAAAAATTAAACGCGGATAATATTGAAGTCACTTTACACCCCGATGAAAATGCTTATCCGAGAGCAATTATTCAGGAATACGGCAGGGCAAAAGACTCACGCTCTGTTGTTGATGCTTTGCTTCAGTCAACTTTTATGCAGGAAGGCAGCGAGAAAACTTATAACTCTCTAACCGACCTCCGTTCCGAGGATACCGGCAATGGCAGAGGGCTTAATCAGGAAGAAGGCGCTTTTATGGAGTCAATAGTTGACTATGAAGGTGGAAAAGATTCTGTAACCTATGTGGATTTAGATGAAAACATGACAAAAATCAATAAATATAATTTTGATCCAAAAACAACCGAAGCTCAGCTTATAGAAACATTAAGCCGCGGTAAAAACATCATGGTGGGTTATCTTACTGATGTTGATGAAAAAGGAACTCTTTTATACAGAGATGACAAAGGAAATATTGTTCCAAAAGACGAAAAAGGAAATTTTATCAACAAAGATGAAAAAGGAAATATTATTCCTATTGATGAACAGAACCCGCCCAGCATGGGAGGGCATGAAATCCTTTTAACAGGTGTTGTTCAGGACAAAAACGGGGAAAGATATTTCAAATACAACGATACTGATGACGGAGATCATTACGCTCCTTCCTATATAAAAGTCAGCGAGCTTATAAGAACTCTTCATCATGCAAATATTCCAAAAGATGTAATCAAAAAATATATACCGCAGCAGCAAGACTCAAGGCTTTCGCTCATTGCGGATTACTGGCAGTTGAAAAAGCAAAATGCGTCTGCTCCTGAACAACAGAAACAGGCTTAATTAATTTGCTTTAAGTATTCGTTGATGGAAGCGGCTGCTTTTTTGCCTGCACCCATTGCATTAATAGCATTTGATGTGCCGGCAGGAGAAATATCACCGCCTGCCCAAACTCCTTTAATCGAAGTTTCGCTTGTTTCAGGATTTGTAACTATATAACCTCTGTGGTTTATCTCCATGTCAATGCCTTCTTCGACGACAGAACGCTGGATTATAGGATTAGGGCTTGTCCCTAAGGCAACAATTACTGTATCAACTTCCATATCAACAATATCTCCTTCGATAGGAATAGGTTTTCTTCTCCCTGACGCGTCAGGCTCGCCTAACTCCATAACTTGAAGCTTTAACCCGCTTACATAACCGTTTTCGCCTGAAATTTCGACAGGTGAGTGAAGCAGCATGAATTTCACGCCTTCTTCTTTAGCATGTTCAATTTCTGCGAGTCTTGCAGGAAGCTCCGACTCTGAACGTCTGTATACAATAGTAACTTCGTCAAATCCGATTCTTTTTGCAGTTCGAGCCGAATCCATCGCTGTATTTCCGCCGCCTATTACCGCAACTTTTTTGCCTATTCTTATTGGAGTATGGTAGTCTTCCTGATTAGCGTTCATCAGGTTGACTCTGGTAAGAAATTCATTTGCTGAATAAACACTGTTCAGGCTTTCACCTTTAATATTTAAAAGCATCGGCAGTCCTGCACCGCTGCATATAAAAATTGCTTTAAATCCTTCATCAAATAAATCGCTGATAGTCAGGGATTTGCCTATGACGACATTCGTTTTGAATTCAACACCAAGCTTTTTAAGGTATTCGATTTCTCTGTCAAGAACTTTTCTGGGAAGTCTGAATTCCGGAATTCCGTATCTAAGTACTCCGCCCGTTGAGTGAAGTGCTTCAAATATTGTTACGCTGTGCCCGTCTTTTGCCAGATCGGCAGCGGCACTCATTCCCGCGCATCCTGAACCGACAATGGCAATTTTTTTGTTTGTATGACTGATTTCAGGTATTTCTGCACGGGTTTTGTCTCCCGTATATCTTTCAAGAGCGCCAATCGCAACAGGTTCGCCTTTTATTCCAAGAACGCACGCGCCCTCGCATTGTTTTTCCTGAGGACAAACACGTCCGCAAACTGACGGCAGGGAGTTTGTCTGTCTTATAATTTTTCCCGCCGCTTCAATATGGTTTTTTTTGATTTCAGAAATAAATCCCGGAATATTTACGTTTACAGGACATCCCTGAACGCATTTCGGCTTTTTGCATTCAAGACATCTTTGCGCTTCTGCTTGAGCTTGTTCATCTCTAAAGTTATTTTCAACTTCTTCAAAATTCTTGTTTCTGTAATCAGGGTCTAAAGAATGAGGTATTTGTCTGGTTTTTTTATTATTTGTCATTGTTTTTCTGCTTTAAACTGTTGGCTGCATATTTCTTTCTGAACGGATTCTTTCGATGATTTCATCAACTTCTTTTTCGTCCAGTGTTTCTCTTTCCAGAAGAACTTTTACTATTTCTTCAATTATATCTTTGTTTTCGAGAAGTAATTTCTTTGCAAATTCATATCTTTCTTCGATTATAGTTTTTATTTCTCTGTCAATAATAGAAGCAACTTCTTCAGAGTAGTTTTTATCAGCACCAAAGTCCCTGCCCATGAAAACATGTTCGTTTTTCTTACCTATTGCAACAGGTCCGATTTTGTCGCTCATACCGTAAGATGTAACCATTCTTCTGATTAATTCGGTTGCTTTTTCAATATCATTTGAAGCGCCTGTTGAGATTTCTTCAGCACCAAATGTTATTTCTTCAGCAATTCTGCCGCCTAAGAGCATTGCTATTCTTGATAATATCTGGGATTTTCTCAAAGTCAGATGATCTTTTTCTGGTAAAGTCATTGTAACGCCAAGAGCCATGCCTCTAGGGATAATACTTACTTTATGAAGCGGATCGCAACCCTTGAGTAGTTTCGCCAGCAAAGCATGTCCCACTTCGTGATAGGCAGTATTCTCTTTCTCGTGATCATCTATGATACGGCTTTTCTTTTCAGGCCCTGCTATGACTTTATCTATGGAAGATTCCAGATCAGACATGTCTATTTCTGTTTTCTCGTATCTGGCGGCCAATAGTGCTGCTTCGTTTATTAAATTTGATAAATCAGCTCCTGTAAATCCGGGAGTTCTTTTAGCAAGGACTTTTAAGTCTACTTCAAGAGCAAGAGGCTTGCCTTTTGCGTGTACTTGAAGAATTTGTTCGCGTCCGAGGATGTCAGGTCTGTCAATTACGACCTGCCTGTCAAATCTGCCCGGTCTTAATAAAGCATTATCAAGGATATCAGGTCTGTTTGTAGCTGCAACTATGATAATTCCTGTTGTTCCGTCAAATCCGTCCATTTCAACAAGAAGCTGGTTTAATGTTTGTTCTCTTTCATCATGCCCGCCGCCTAATCCTGCGCCTCTTTGTCTGCCCACCGCATCGATTTCGTCTATGAATACAATACAGGGTGCATGTTTTTTGGCCTGTTCAAATAAATCTCTTACACGTGAAGCACCGACCCCGACAAACATTTCTACGAAGTCAGAACCGCTTATACTGAAGAAAGGCACACCGGCTTCGCCTGCAACAGCTTTTGCAAGAAGTGTTTTACCTGTTCCGGGAGCTCCTACAAGAAGAACGCCTCTGGGAATTTTCGCGCCAAGAGAAACGTATTTCTGGCTATTTTTAAGGAAATCAACGATTTCTTCAAGTTCCTGTTTTGATTCATCAATACCTGCAACATCGGAAAATGTAATTTTAACTTTGTTATCAAGCATCATTTTGGCTTTGCTTTTGCCAAAAGACATTGCCTGCGAACCGCCTGAAGAAGCGCTTCTGAACATCAAAAATAAAGCTATCAGCAAAAATAAAGGAAATATTAATGTACCGATAAGTCCTATCCATTGACCTGAATTGCTCGGGCGATTTACATTTATGTCAACATTGTTGTTTTCGAGCTTGCTTATAAGGTTAGGGTCATTCAGGGGAATTAAAACTTTATATTTAACGGCTTTTGGAGAATTATTTTTGTTTGATTCTGCTATTACAAAGTCATCAGAGATTGAAGCTTTTTGTATTTCCCCATGAATTACTTTGTTTATGAAAGTTGAATATGATATCTCCTTTATGACATCTGTTTTTGTAGTCATTAAAGAAGCTATAAACGCCATCATTATTACTAATAAAGTTATATATACGCCCGTTGATTGATATTTTTTCATTAATAGTCTCCTGAAAGAATTAATAAGTTCAAAATTTGATATAAAGATTTTGTTGAATTAAATCTGTTACAAATCGTTACAATATTATTATGACAAATTAAATTTATTTTTACAAATTATATTTAACCGCTTAGTAACTAATTATACAAGTAATAGAATAAATTAGTTTGATTCAATGTACTTTTTTAAAGCAAAAATATCATGCCATAAATCAGAAAAAATTCATACAAATAAATATAATGATGTTATTAACTAAGTAAAAAGTATATTAGCATTCTATAGATTGAGAAGCTTAACTTGCGGTGTTAGCATGTAAAATTATGTGCAGTCAGAAATTATAAAAATCATATTATAAGCCGATAAACATAGTCGCTTACTTTTGATAGAATCATCTTAGTTAAATTTTATAGATTTTTGTTAAGTTCTTTTGACTAATGTTGTATATCTAATGAGATCAACTATTATGGACAGTAAAAAATAAAAAATCCCGTATCAAGGTTTACTTAATGATTTGTAGATATTAATATTAAGACTGAATGATATTTAAAATATTATTTCAAATAAAAAATAAAAGTTATTTTACGAAGATCATGACGATTGAAAACAGATTTTGTTTTAGGAGGAAACTTTCTTGGATCAGAAGTTTTTAATAAACGGCGGTAAAAAGTTAAAAGGTGAAATTAATATAAGCGGTGCAAAAAATGCTGTTCTTAAGCTAATGGCAGCCGCACTTTTGTTGGATGATGCATGCGAAATTCACAACGTTCCCGAGCTTGCTGATGTGCAGATTATGGTTGAAGTCCTCAGAAGTTTAGGCGCAAAAGTTGACTATGACTTGACTGAAAAGAAAATTATAATAGATGCAACTACATTAACAAGTATAGAAGCAGGTTATGAGCTGGTAAGCAAAATGAGGGCCTCTTTTACGGTATTGGGCGCATTGTTAGGAAGATGCAAAGAAGCAAAAGTTGCTCTTCCGGGCGGATGTTCAATTGGAGAGCGCAGAATAGATTTTCATATTAAAGGTTTGGAAGCTCTGGGCGCTCAGGTAAAAATTGAAGGCGGATATGTCATCGCCAAAGCAAAAAAACTTGTAGGTGCGACTATATACCTCGACAGGCCAAGTGTTGGAGCTACAGAAAATATTATGATAGCTGCTATACTGGCAGAAGGCTCTACTATTATCAGCAATGCCGCACAGGAACCGGAAATTGTGGACTTGGCAAACTTTCTTAACGCATTAGGCGGAGATGTTACAGGAGCAGGTTCTTCTGAAATAGTTATTAACGGCGTTAAACAAAAAGATTTGCATCCGACAATCTATACTACAATTCCCGACAGAATTGAAGCCGGTACTTATATTGCAGCAGTTGTTGCAACAAGAGGAAAAGCAGTCATCAGAAATATTTTCCCTAGTCATTTGAGTGCTGTTATCAGTAAACTAACCGATATGGGTGCAGATATAAATATTCTTGACCCGTTCAGCATTGAAGTTTCCTGCGGAAAAGTTATAAATGCAGTTAATATCGTTACCCAACCGCATCCCGGATTTCCGACCGACCTTCAGTCGCCTTTCATGTCGGTGTTATCGGTTGCTCAGGGAATAAGTGTTATCACAGAAAGCATTTACGAAAACAGATTCAGACAAATCGGCGAATTGATAAGAATGGGCGCTAATGTACAGCAAGAAGGCAACAGAGCTATTGTAAAAGGAGTGAAATCCCTTACGGGAGCTCAAGTGAAAGCCAGTGATCTCAGGGCAGGAGCTTCACTTATGGTAGCTGCTTTGTGTGCAGAAGGTACTACAGAAATTACCGATCTTTATCATATTGACAGAGGCTATGAAAAAGTACTCGAAAAATTATCAGGACTCGGTGCTGATATTCAAAGATTAAATCTTGCTGAAAGTGATATTAATGCTAGACTTATTTCTGATGAGATCCATCAGATTTAGTTTTTAAAAAGATTTATTTCTTAATAAAAATTAAGTTATAATACATAATATTAAATTGAACTTAATTTTAAGGAAATTAATAGAATGGGCGAGTTCAAACGTTGGTATGATCATGATCCGTTGTTAATGGAAGTCATGGAATTATTAAGAAATTTTCAGGATGACTTGAGAGATCAGGCGGAAATTTTCTTGATAAAAATTGAAGAGCAAGTCGGTAAAGGTGCTATAGAATCTTTTTACGAGAAAGTTAAGCATGTAAACGGCAATCGCTGGTATGATCAAGACCCTGTACTGGCAAAGGCGGTGGAATTATTAAGAGTTGTCCCTCAAAATATTCAAAGACAAGTCGCTCAAAATTTTCTTGATTCCCTTAAAGCACAGGGAATAACAACGGATATTATTAAACAGAGCCTCGAGATTTAAAATATTATTTGTTTATTCTCTTAAGAGTTGCCCAAACCCCTCCGACAAGACCGATTATAGTAAATAATACAGTAAAAATAGGCAACTGTATTTTAAAAAGATTATCGATATACATTCCCATAAAAAAACTTGCCAACAAGAAAACTAATAATATAAACGGAACATCATACACTATAGGCACCTTATAATTTATTTAAATTGAGCATTATAATTATCTTATGAATTTATCAGGCTGGAATCAGGAATATAACCTAATTTTATCAGAAATTTTTATTAATTCTGACAAAGTTTTTCATATTGTATTTAATAAAGACGGTTCAGTAGTAAACTTTTCTGAAAATTTGCCTGAGAAACTGAGTTTTAATAAAGATGAATTCAGTAATTTAAACCTGCAAAGAATTTTTGACTTCAGAGTATCTGAAATTATTAAAAATTTGTCAGTTATCAGTGAAATTTCTGCGGAAATTAATGTAATACAAAAAAATAAAGACTTTTTGTTTACTAAAACAGTATTTTTAAAAAAAGATGAAAACCTGATTGCCTTTATATTTCCTGATTCTGAACGTCAAAATCTTAAAGAACTCAACAACAGGCTTGTAAAAACCCTTCATACAAATATGGAGATTATTGACAGGCAAAGTTTTTCGGAAGAAAATATTTTTACAGAGATTTTGGAAAAGATAAAAAACCTTATAAATTATGATAGAGCCGTTATATTTCTGCTTGAAGGCGATACCCTGCTGATGAAAATGCAGGCAGGCTTTAATGATTGTCAGGTTAATCATAAAAAAACTATTACGGACAAAGACAGGATTCTAAATCATATTCTTTTGACAGGCAAGAGTATAATCCACAACCACAATGAATTTAACAGTTCGATATTAGCAGAGTTGGGATATGAAAGTGATTTTGACTTTTCAACAATAATTTCGCCTTTAAAAATAAGGGAAACGGTTTATGGTTTTATTGTGCTTATTCAGAATCAATTCGATAAATACGAAGAAAGTGACGTTTCAATTCTGGAAGCAGTTAGTTCAACGGCATCTTACATAATAAAAGACGCTGAACTCAGTCAAGTATTCAAAATGCAGCTAAAAATACTTAAAGATAACATCACAGAAAGAACAAAGACCCTTGAACTTATAAAAGAGCAGAACAAAAAAATTCTTGAAGCTGATAAAATAAAAAATGAATTTCTGGCGAATATGTCGCATGAACTCAGAACGCCTTTAAATGCGATTATCGGATTTTCAGAAGCTTTGAATCTCAAGATATTCGGTGAATTGAATGAAAAACAATCTGAATATATCGGAGATATCCACTCAAGCGGGGTGCATTTGCTCGGAATGATTAATGATTTACTGGATTTGTCAAAAATTGAGTCAGGAAAGATGCAGCTGAGCAAAGAAATATTTAACGTTAAATCAGCAGTTGATGAAGCCTTGAATATAGTTTCCCCTCTTCTTGTCCAGAAAAAACAGAATATAAAATTTGAGTGCAAAGATAAATTTTTTGAAATCTCTGCTGATAGAAGAAAATTTCATCAGATATTGTATAATTTGATAAGCAACGCTGTAAAATTCACTCCTGAAAGTGGTATTATCGAAATTATTGCTGTAAAAGACGGCAATAATTTACGATTATCAGTTAAAGATAACGGAATCGGCATAGCCCCTGAGTTTCATGAAAAAATCTTCGGAAAATTTCAACAGGTAGACAGTTCTTATTCAACAAAACAGGGAAGTACAGGCTTGGGCTTGACTATAACAAAAGAACTTGTGAAACTTCACGGCGGAAAAATATTTTTGGAAAGCAAGTTAAGTAAGGGAGCGACTTTTACTTTTACTCTTCCGGTCGATATATAATTATTTAAAGAAAACCACAGGTGAAAAATGAAAACCGGAAAAACAATACTCATAGTTGAGGATAACCCGATAAACTTAAAATTGTTGAGAGATATTTTAAATTTTCAAAAATTTGACGTATTAGAAGCCATAAACGGAAAACTTGCCCTTGAAGCAGTTCAGGAGAATTATAACAAAATTGATTTAATCCTGATGGATTTGCAGCTCCCTGATATTAGCGGACTTGAAGTTATTAAAAGCATAAAGACTTCTCCAGAAAGTCAAAATATCCCGATTATAGTAGTATCAGCGCATGCAATGGAATCTGACATAAAAAAATGCAATGAAGCAGGTTGCATGGACTATATAACCAAACCTATAAATGTTCAGGAATTTATCAACAAAATTAAACTATTTTTTGGAATTATATAAACAAATAAGTATAACAACAAACGCATATTATATATGGTTGTTTTTGCTATAGTTGCTATTGCAACCATAGACATTTTTTGATTTAATTATCAAAGACTAAGCGAGAGAAAAATCTCGAAAGATTTCTTTAGAGTCTTTTCTTTTTGTCACTCTGAGCGACTAACAGGAGCGTGAGAATCTATCCATTAAACCCATAAATGCTTTGCCAAGTCAGCTCTTCTAACTTTCTCTCAACGACAGACAGATTAATTTATTTAGCAATTAGAGTTAACTAATATTTATTTAAACGGGGGTAGATTAATATGGATACTCAAAAATTTGTAACAGAAGATTGTATGAGTTATGTTATGGGAAAAACCGTACAAAGTATTAAAAACCTCATTTTTAGAGAATTTAAATCCAGAAATTTCAACATAACTCCAGAACAATGGGCAGTTATGTCCTATCTTCACAAAGAAGACGGGCTTTATCAAAAACAAATCGCTGATTTTTTATTCAAAGATAAGCCGACCGTTACAAGAATTCTTGATATTTTGGAGAAAAGAAATCTTATTATTAGAATATCTGATGAAAAAGATCGCAGAAAATTCAAAATTTATCTTACGCAGGACGGTAAAGATACAGTAGTCCAACTTCTGCCTGTAGCAAAAGAAGTCCAGCATAAAATTAAAGAAAAGATTACAGCAGAAGAAATTGAAATTTTAAAAACTATTCTTAATAAAATTTATTTGAACTCAACAGGTAATTTTTAGTAGAGCTATAATCGGTATAAAAAATGAGCATAAAGAAATTAATAAAAATCTTTATTTTTGTTGTGGCGGTTAATTTTTTAGCAACTGCTTGTTGTTTTGCTCAAGAAATCATGCTTGATAAACCTCAAAATACAACCCAAAATATTGGCAAACAGGAACAGCCAAATAATGCTGATGCTGAAAATATTAATCCTGAAGAGCAGGATCAGTCAGCTAATCCTGCAACAAATCCGTCAGCCAAACAAAATTCGACAACTATTGAACAAGAATTTCCAGCCTTAAACGAACTTCTTAAAAAAAATGAGCCGCCTAAAGAAGTACCGAAAGAAAAACGCGCTGAAAGACCTAAAAATGCAAATCCAAATAAGCCTGATATTTGTGGAAGTATTATTTTTGATTTAACTCAAAAAGAGCAGCCTATAAGTCTTAAAGATACGCTGGAAATTGCTATGGAAAAAAACTTTAATATTAAAATTTTTGCACAGAAAGCAGAAAGTGATAAATGGATTTATTACGGGACAATTGCAAATTTCCTGCCTGACATTGACGGTGCTCAAACTATACAAAAAAATACCGGTGAATTTATTGTTAACACAGTGATTCCCGATCAGGTAAAAGAAACAGCATACAGATTAAATTTTGATTACAGTTATTTTATAAGTATAAGAAAATATTTTGATTTACAAATTGCAAGAACTCAATATAAGGCTCAAAAAAAACAATTGGAATTTACAAAAGATCAAGTCTTGAAAAATTCAGCAACAAAATATTATGAACTTTTAGAAAGTAAAAGAGGAATTGAAATTCTAAAAACCAATATTAAACAAATTACCGAACAATTAAGAATTAACAAAGAAAAAAATGAAGCAGGTATAGGAACAAAGTTTGATGTTTTGAGAGCGCAGGCAGATTTAGCAAGAGCAAACCAGAGTTTAACACTTGCAGAGAATCAATACAGATTAAATCAGGCGCAGCTGGCAAATATTATCGGTATTTCGGTTTTTACCCGTCTGGTTCCCGATGATAATGACATAAAAATAAAAGAAATTTTTAAAGACTGTTTTGATCTTGATAGAGCAAAAGAACTGGCAATGACTAACAGGGCTGATCTTCAATCTGCTAAATTTGATATAGAAGCTGCCAGACAAAAAAGAAATTTGGGTTATGCAAATTATTTGCCTGATATAGCCTTATATGGACAAGTTTCGAGGCAGGGGACTTTTCAAAGCAGTATCGGCCCTAACAGATTTGTTGGAGTGGCTGTAGGTTGGAACTTAGCAATGAGAAGACCTTTGGAGGTTGACTATCCGGCAGGTATGGGACTGGGATTATTTGGCTATACAGATATAAAATCAAGGTCTGCTCAACTGGAAGAATCAAAATTAACTTATATTAATAAATCAAGAGACATAGATGAAAATATTGTAAAAACTTTTTTTAATACAGTTACGGCAAGAAGTCTTATAGATTCAACGTGGTCAGAAGTTCAGGCATCGGCGGAAAGCAGAAATATTGCAGTAGTAAGGCTAAGGGCAGGGATAGGGACATTTATTGATGTTCTTCAAGCTCAAACTACTTATACATCTGCCAAAATTAACCATTTGAATGCAGTTGTTTCGTATAATATTTCGCAAGTAGAATTATTGTTTGAAATGGGCGTAATTTCGGTAAATAATATATTGAATGGATTTAATAGCAGCAATTGTGAAACTTCAAAATAATTCGAATTGATTGTAATTGAATTTATGCGTCATTGCGAGCAGAGGCCTTAGACTCGACGCGGCAATCAATTTTATTTTTTATAGATTGCTTAGCTATGCTCGCAATGACGATTTTGGCGATTTATCAATTCGAGTAAAATAGGTAATTTATGACTAATAAAGAACGTTTAGATAATTATATTGTATCAAAAGGCTATTTTGAAACAAAAAATCAGGCTCAAGGGGCAATTCTTGCAGGCAAAGTAAGAATAAACGGAGAAGTTTTAACAAAAGCAGGGACACAAATCAAGACTGACAAACCTCAGATTATTGAAGTTGAATCAAGTCCTTACGTTAGCAGGGGCGGCTTTAAGCTGGAAAAAGCTTTAAAAGAATTTGATATAAAAATTAATGGCAAAATTTGTCTTGATGCCGGGGCTTCTACAGGTGGATTTACTGATTGCATGCTTCAAAGTATGGCTGCAAAGGTTTACGCGGTAGATGTGGGTTACGGGCAAATTGCATGGAAACTTAGAAACGATAATAGGGTTGTTGTTATTGAAAGAACGAATATTAGAAAAGTTTCTTCCGAAGAAGTTTATAAAGATTTATCTGTCGAATTTGCCGAATTTTGCGCAATGGATTTGTCTTTTATCTCTATAATAAAAGTTCTTGAGAATATTACAAAGTTAATGAATCCTGAAAAACAGGAAATAATAGCTCTTATAAAACCCCAGTTTGAAGCGGGAAAAAATCAGGTACCCAAAAACGGTGTGGTCAAAGATAAAAATATTCATGTTAATGTAATTAAAAATATAATTGATTTTGCTTGCACAATTAATCTTTCCCCTGTACATTTAACGTACTCTCCGATACAAGGTCCTGCGGGAAATATAGAATATCTGGTTTGCCTGAAAAACCATAATCAGGACAATGATTTTGACAAACAGGAATTCGAAAATACAATTACAGAAATAGTAGAGAAAGCGCATGAACACTTTAACCCGAATAAAATCAGCAAATAATAAGACGCTTAACCTTTCAAAAATTGGTATTATTTTTAATACCGATCACAAAACAGCGCAGCCTGTAGCAGAAAACCTTGAAAAAATACTTATTTCTAAGGGTTTTTCATGTATTAAAATGCTGGCAATCTCCGGAAAACAAAAAAAACATGAATTTGAATTACCTGATATAACTATGGCATTTATTATAGGCGGAGACGGCACTTTTCTGGGGGCTGCAAGATTTTTTGCGCCGTATAATATACCTTTGTTCGGAATAAACACAGGAAGACTCGGTTTTCTTTCCCAACTCATCCCGTCAGGCATGCAAGCAGGCATAGATAAAATTTTGTCGGGCAAATTTTCCATAGAAGAAAGACTCATGATTAAGTCAGTTGTCTCTACGAACGAAATAAAAACGCAAATAGCACTAAATGACGTTGTTATAAAAGGCGGAGATGTCTCTAGAACAATGCAGTTGTTTCTTTATATAAACGATAAGCACGTATGTGATTATATAGCGGACGGCTTAATTATTTCTACACCTACAGGCTCAACGGCTTATACACTTTCAGCGGGAGGACCGGTTGTAGTTCCAGAGTTAGAAGCTTTTGTGATTGTGCCGATATGTCCTCATACTCTAACAACAAGACCTATAGTAATCCCTGCTTCCGAAAATATTACAGTGAAAATAAACAGCGATATTGAATCTGTTTATGTTACTTCCGACGGGCAGGAAAACATAAAAATATCAGGAAATGACACAATCAGTATAGGAAAATATGAAAACAAGGCTTTTTTAATCCATATTGAAGATGAAGAAGAAAGCGGTTTTTACAGCATATTGCGAAAAAAACTCCACTGGGGCGTTTCCCCGAGTTCTTAGAAATCATTTATTATTGCACTAAATTGCTAATCTGTCATTGCGAGGAGGCTCGAAGAGCCGACGTGGCAACCTATTTAGATTGTATTGCCAATTAATTTTCTTATTGTCATGTTGAGCAAAGCGAAACATCTGTCCTTTTTGGGTTTTAAGCTTAAATACTTTTTTGGACAGATTCTTCGGGCTTTAGCCCTCAGAATGACAATACCAATATTCATTTAGATTTCCACTATTTAACTCGAATTGCTAAATAAATTAATCAAACTGTCATTGCGAGGAAGCTCGAAGAGCTGACGTGGCAATCTATTTAGATTGTATTGCCAATTAATTTTCTTATTGTCATGTTGAGCAAAGCGAAACATCTGTCCTTTTTGGGTTTTAAGCTTAAATACTTTTTTGGACAGATTCTTCGGGCTTTAGCCCTCAGAATGACAATACCAATATTCATTTAGATTTCCACTATTTAACTCGAATTGCTAAATAAATTAATCAAACTGTCATTGCGAGGAAGCTCGAAGAGCTGACGTGGCAATCTATTTAGATTGTATTGAAGTTGCAAAGATTCTTACGCTCCTGTGAGTCGCTCAGGCGAATTGTTATTAGGAGATATTTTCAAGATTAAAACCTGATTGCTTGCAGAAATAACCGAGTTCCGAGATTTCTTTTTCGGCTAAAGACATTAAGTAATGATCATCAATTTGTTCTGCAAAGGAAAGGGCTTTAGTATACAGTCTGTTAGCTATATTTGCACTATTTTGTCTTTGTTCAAAATTAACAGCAGCGTTTTGCCTGTAAACTTGTCCAAAAGTTATATATAAGTCCACAAGACATATTAATAAGTTATTTTTTTCTGCAAGATTTATTGCTGTTTCTATATTAATTTGCGCGCCTTCAAAATCTCTTTTTGAAGTTCTTACTTTAGCTATAACTTTATGCAGAAGAATTTCTGCAAGATAATTGGTAATATTAGGTTTTTGTGCGACTTCAACAGCTCGTTCGGCTATTTCAACAGCTCGTTCCTGACTTCCTATTTTTGCTTCATGATTTGAGGCGAGATACCAGGAAAATAATGCCCCTGTTGCCATTTTTTTCTCAGAGCAGTAATTTACAATTTCATCGTAATAATTTATAGCTTCTTTAAATTGTCCGTATTCTTCGTGATATCTTCCCAGAATTAATTTTAGAAGTGTTAAAATATTATATTCATTGTATACGTTTGCCATTATAATCGCCGAATTGCAAAGCTCTTTGAGTTGTTTAAAATTACCGCCTGTTATATTAGAAATAATAACTATAAAATACCAGTATAATTTGAATTTATCCGGAGCTTCTATTGCGTCAAGTTTTTCTTTAATGACTGTAAATGTTTCATTACAAGCATTTTTATTGCCTTGTATTGTCATGAATAATGCCTGCAAAAATAATGCCTGCAGCTCATATTCTGTAAAATTTTCTTTTTGAGCTTTTGATATAAGGCTTCCCGTTAATTCCAGAGCCTGTTTATTGCCTTGATAAACATAAGCTTTTGCCAGAGTAAGTTCTGCTTCAAATTCAATATTTTTCAGCTCAGAAATACTTATGCCTCTGATAGTTTTATTATTTGCTATGTATTTGTTCAATTTAGGGAGTACTTCATTAGTTGCATTAATAATTGTTTCTTCAAATCTGCCCAGATTAAAAGTTGATTCGAGTTTGTAGTAATTCAATAATATAGTTTCCAGCGGGTATTTGTTGCTGTCGATAAGAGATAATGCTTTATCGCAGCATTCAATTACTCCGGAAAAATTACCTGAAATCTCGCAACTTCTTGCAATGTAGCCTGTCAATTCAATAATTTTAACTGAATTATTCTTCTTTTCCTGGTTTATTATTGCATTTGAAAGATAATTTACAGCTATATTAGGGTTAAATTCACAGTTTATTTTGCCGATTTGTTCTTCTATATTCAGTTTGTATTCGTTTTTTTCTTCATCAGAAAGACCTGTTTCAGGCAGTAATTCAATAATTTTATTCTGGTAATCCGTAAATGTTGAGGGATCTCCAAAATTAAAAGATTCTTGTGACGCAAGATTGTAATAAATATAAGTTTCTTTTTTTAGTTGGGCTTCTTCTGCATGGCGTGCCAAAATTGCGCTGCTTGTGTTCGTTGTATATTTTTCATACAGTCCCAGAAGTCTTGTTCCGCAATCAATAATATGTTCTTCTGCAAAACTTTGTTCGTATACTACTTTCCATATCCAGTTATGTTTAAATCTCACATTGAACTGGTCAACTGCTGCGAAAATTCCGTTATTTATCAACATTTGCAACAGCTGATTAAACTGCTGTTCTTCTACTTGAGAAATCATTTGTACAAAAGAAGGAATAAATTTAATCCCGAATAAACTTGCTGACATAATTATTCTTATTGCTTCAGGTGAAGCATTGCTAATAAGCCTTATTCTTGCGGATATAAGTTCATCCAAATCAGGAGGCATTTCAATATTTTCGGCTTGCGGATTGAAAGAAAAAGTTGTTTCGGTTGATACTATTGCGCCTGTCTGGAATAAATACCATAATGCCTGCTCCATATATAACGGAGCATCTTTTGAATATTGAAATATTTTGTTTTTAATTTTAGCTGGGATTACGTCTTGATTGTTAAGCATTCCCAGTAAAGATAAGTTTAAATCATCCGGAGTCATAGATTTTAAAGAAATTGACAATATTTTCTTTTTTAGATTTTCCAGCGGGAATTGTTCGTTTAAGTCTGCGCTCTGATTGTGGTTAATCAGGATAAAATTCTTTTTATTCAGAAATCCCCTTTTTAAAAGGTTCTTCAGACACGCCAATGAAGCGCTGTCAATGTATTCAAAGTCTTCAATGATAATTGTAATATTTGCCTGTATGTTTATAGCATCAATAACATACTTTATTGCGTTGAATATTTCGTCCCTGTTAATATCTATATTTGTTGAACATTCATTGAAATCATTAAACAAAAATCTGTTAAAAATGTTATTTATGCGCGGGTCAGTTATCCCTATATTTGTTTTCAGCAATGTATTTAGTGCATCTCTTGATTCATCAATATTTGATACAAATAAAGGCAAGCCCAAAAGCTTTTTAAAGAGGTCTTGAAAAAACGAATAAGGTAAAAGTTGGTTTAGAGGCTGGCAGAATCCGATTAACCAGATAAAGTTTTCTTGTTGTAAAGATTGAATAATACTTGATACAAGCGTTGACTTACCTGCACCGTCAGGAGCTGACAAATCCAATATAAAACCCTGCTCAGCAGATTTTAATGCCTTTATTATTGTTTCATTAGCGTCGGTTCTTGATAATTCCTGCACATTTGTTTTTGGAGGAATATTCTGAGTATCTATAGCTTTTTCATGTTGTTGTGTTTGTTCGTGTTCTGTTGCTTCCGCTTTTTCTTCAGAAAAGTGTTTCTCAGGCTCCCGGTCTGATGTTTCGGTTGTAATTATTTCAATTTGTTGAAGGTTTGTTTCAACTTGAAGTGTATTTTGATCCAGAGTTACTTGTTCTGCGGAAAGTTCCTGCTGAAGATTTATTGTTTGAGGAATTGGCTCGCTTGGAGGATTTTTTTGAACAGGAGTTGTTTGTTCGGAGGGAAGTTCTTGTTGGAAATTTATTTTTGGTTTTAGAAGCTGGTAATTGCATTTTCTGCAATTATGAGCATTCGGAAAATTAGGAGATTTGCACTGCGGACAAAATCTTATAAGCTTTAAATTACAGTTAGAGCAAGCACTTTGCCCGAGTCTATTTAAAGATTTACATCTTGGGCAAACAGATTTTAGTTTTAATTTGCAATGTGAGCAAACTGTAGAGGTTTCAATATTTTCTCCTTTACAGCGAGGACATATCATCTGCTAATTCCCTTCGTTTTTCCAACTCTTTTCTTTATACCGATTCAAGATTTGTGCCAAAAACAAATTTGAGTTGAGTATAATTATAAATTGTATTATAAAACATTGACAAGAGCGATAACAAAATTAAAAAAAAGGTTTGTCAAAACGACAAACCTTTTAGTCCTTAACACATCACATTTTTTTAGTTATTACACGTCAAACCCAGAACTGATTGCTTCCACAGGTCACTCAATTCATTTTTCAGGGTATCTTTTTTTACAATAAATCTGTCCACATCAGAAATAAGTTTTCTAATTTCATCAGAAATTATTTCTTGCTCAAAAGTTTTTTTAGTCATTAATTATGTACTCCTTTTAAAATTTCCTTCCTTATATATATTCTTTCGACTCATTTATCAAAAATATTTAATGTTTTCTTGAATTCTTAATGAAATCGAAACACTTTGTTACAAAGACAAAGAAAAAATGATGAGTTTTATAACTTTACAATTAAGCAGCATGAAGACAAGTAAAAAAATTTTTGTTCGTATCTTTTATAATCAGTTGTGCAGTTTATTAAGTTGAATATTTGAACAAAACTGAATAAATTAGTTTAAATTTAAGGAATTATATAATGAAAATCCTGATTGTTTATTACAGCATGTACGGAAATACTTTTGAATTGGCAAAACATATAGCAGAAGGTGCTAAATCAGTTGAAAGTGCAGTAGTTGTAATAAAACAAGTGCCTGATTTATTACCGGAAGAAGCAACAAAAAATAACCCCAAAATTCTGGAAGCAAAAGAAAAACAAAGCCACATTCCTTTTGTAGAACTGAATGAACTTGCAGATTATGATGCAATAATATGGGGAACTCCGACCAGATACGGTAATGTTTGCGCTCAAGTAAGAAATTTTATAGATCAAACAGGTTCATTATGGTCGCAGGGTAAACTTGAAAACAAAGTTTCAGGAGTATTTACTTCAACAGCGAGCCTTCATGGAGGGCAGGAAACAACTATTGTATCTGCAATGCTGCCTTTATTCCATCTTGGGATGATAGTTATCGGTGTGCCTTATTCGGTATCCGAACTTGTAACAACAACCTCAGGAGGAACACCCTACGGTCCGAGCCATGTGGCTGGTATTAAATCTGACAGGCCTATTTCTCAAGATGAATCCGCTATTGCAAAAGCTTTCGGCAAAAGAATAGCTGAAGTTACAAAGAAAATATCCAGTGTTTAAAATACTTAATTTAAGAAGAAAAAACTGAAAAGATAACCTCGAAAAGATTATAGAGTCCTATAAATAACTTCCGGCATGTTTTGTACAAATTTATGTTAAAAATATGGTAACTAAATTGATGAAAACATTGATAAAACTGCAATTAATGTTTAATATATTAGAGTGTCTATATTAAGAATTATTTTGTATATTACGAAATAGGTTAAGAGTTTTCATGAACCTGATAAACAAGCTTAATTTGACAACAAAAACATAATAGATGCTAAAAGTTAGGCTAACGGGATTATTCAGATTAATAAAGCAATTTCTCAGATGGATGAAGTTGTGCAATTTAATGCAGCAAATGCAGTAGAAAGCGCATCCCTCTCCGAACAACTTTCGGAACAGTCAAAAAGTATGGAAGAAGTTGTTAATACGCTTGAAATATTTGTTAATGGCATAGAAGCTTATAAGTAAACTTCAGTTTAATTGCTTTTAAAATGAAAATGTAAATTATCACCCACTCTGAGACAAATTATCAGCTAGTCTGAGATGAAAATTTATATTTATTTTTGTGATTGCTGAAAACGATCTCTAGCATTTGCTATTTCATTTCTAAATTTTACTTTTTGAGCTTCTGGAATATTTTGTTCAGCTAAACCTAATATACGTTCAAATTCATCTTTTTCCATTGCTCTTATTTTATTTGAAGAGGCAATACGGAATGGATTATCGGGATTTATTTTATTTCCCAGCTCAATATAATAAGTTAATCCATTATCTTTTATACAAATATAATGTTGAGCATCAGAAAAATGCTCATTTATGGAAACTTTAAAAGGAGTAGCTCTCTCTGGTATTAAAACAAGTAGACAATTATGCTTTCTTGATAATGATAATGCTTTATTATATGCTTCTTGTGAAACTGATTTTCCATCAGGTAGAACTTTGCAAAACACACCTTTAATTTTAGTATAAGGATTGCGAGTTACAACAACTTCATTATATCTGCCAACCTGTGTTTTTGAAAGAAGCTCACTTAGATGCATTATTGTACTTGTCACTTTCCCTCCAAGAACCTTAATCAGCGCATCAACTTTTGTTCCTCCAGCTTCTGGTAACATATTTTGAATATTTTGTGGAATTGTACCTAAAATAAAACCAAATTCACCATAAGTTTCTGGATGTTCATCATTTATTACTGAACAGGATACTTTTGGTTTTTTAAAAAATTCTGAACCGGGCTCCAGATTATAAGGACTTACAGCATGAACAAGGTAACAATAATTTTTTGCACTTCCTGAAATGGGCTCTGTAAGATTCTCTAATCCAATAGGGGTATTTCTCTGAACTGCAACTTGGGCTCGTCCTAAACTCTCTGCACAATCAGCTGCTGTCCTACTTACAACAGGGATTCCTTCAACCTGTTTAGAAACTTTTTTCAAAGTTGGTCTTGACAACTCACCTATTTGTAATCTTAATTCTCTAAAAATATTTGTTTTCATAAAAATTAAATTTCACTTTTCCATATTTTAAAATCGATATATAAGTATAAAAACAAAAAAAACTTAAAATTGCCTATGTAAAGTAACAGTTAATTTGATACGAAGTAACACCAAGTTTGAGACAAAAAGCATATTTTTAGATTTTTGTCTTGAATTCATCCATTTCAGAATTTCATCTCAACATCCCTGATAACTTCCGACTGCTTCCGAGTTCTTCCGGCTTTTTTGCATATTTCCAACGGAAAACTGGGAAAAATTTGCTTTAATTTTCGCAGTTATCTCGGACTTCGAAACAAGCATGAAATCAAGATTATATATGGCTTTGGGTGGCATTTCCGACTTCGCAAATTATAAATTATCACTGTAACCGAATAAACATATACTTTTAAAATGAAAAAACCCCGCCACTAGCGGAGTTATAATTTAAGAGGATCAAGTCCTCTTAATGAGGATGAAATACGGAGAAGGCGGGATTCGAACCCGCGGAGGCTTGCACCTCACAGACTTTCCAGGTCTGCACCTTAAACCACTCGGACACCTCTCCAATAAAGTTAATTATCTTACAGTATTAAGATTATAGTCAAGGTAAAGTTTTTATTTCATATTTTAAAAAGAGTTATATAATAAATAGAAATATTATTAAGATATAGAATGGAAAATTTTGCATTGCTTAAAACATTAATAAAAATAGTGGTAATACTTTCAATCTCGCTGTTATTATGCGAGCTAAAACTTTCAGTAAACGCTCAAGCAAATTCAGGCAAAAATTTTATACTGCCGAAAACTTTTAAAATTAATGATAAATTTCTTCCGCCGCTTGATACAAAGACAGAACATCCACAATCCAAATCAGTTTCAACAGGAACTGTTCAGATAAAAGTAGTTAAACCGAATTCTGCCGTTACATCTACACAGCCCCAAAAAACCGCACCTGTAACTTATAGGCAGCCTGCTTCTGTTGTTACAACAGCATCTGATCTTAATAATCTTAAATTAATTAATGCAACGACTACTCAAAAAATTATTAAACCGGCTTCTCCAAATAATAACAATATTAAGTCAGTTGTTGTTCAAACAAATCCCCTGAAAACAAACACTGCAAATAAAGTAAATAATTCTGTATCACTCACAAATTTAATTAAAAATTATCGTTATACATACGCAGATACATTAAAATCAACAATAACAGCGTTTTCTTCCGTGGGGATAACTTTGAGTTCTTATAATACCGAAAGAGGTCAAATAATTGCAAAACTCCCTTCAGGGCAGGAAATCTTCATTCTGGTCGCACCTTTTAATGACAATTCCACCTATGTGCGTGTTACACCGACTGATGGGAATTATAATATTCCGATGACAATAATTAACGAACTTTTTTTAAATATTAATAATAATCTGTCAAAAAATTAATGTATAACTTTTAGCTAATTACACTTATTTTTTCAGAATTTCTGTTTCGCAAGGACAATAGTTATAAAATTCTTTAAACCACGTAATAAATTTTTTCAATCCCCGTTTGATTGAAGTGGATGGTTGATAGCCAAGAAGCTCTTTTGCTTTAGAAATATCAGCGTAGGCTACAGGCACGTCATAGGGTTGCAAAATTCTTTTTTCGATTATCGCTTTTTTCCCTAAATTTACTTCAAGCAGGTCTATTAAAGAGTTTAGATTTATCTGCTTTGATTCTCCGAGATTAATAATTTCAAAAATTGATTTATCATAGTCAATGGAAGCTAAAATTCCCTGACTGATATCATCAATATAGGTATAGTCTCTTATTGTTTTGCCATGTCCAAAAACTTGTAAGGGTTTGCCTTCTGCAATTTGTCTGGAGAATTTATGTATAGCGGAAGCAGGTCTTTGACGAGGACCGTAAACACTGAAAAGTCTAAGGCAAATTGTATTAATTCCATATAAATGGCTGTATGTATGGCAAATTTGCTCACCTGCTGTTTTTGTAGCCGCATAAGGTGATAGAGGCATTCCTATTTTCATATCTTCCTTTAGGGCAATATTTTTTTTGTCACCATAAACAGCACTTGAGGATGCAAATATAAATTTTTTTATTTCAAATTCTGCTGCAAGTTTAAGCAGATTCAGCGTTCCATTTACGTTGGTTTTAAAGTAATCTTCAGGTTTTTCAACTGATAAGCCGGCGCCTGTCTTTGCGGCAAGGTGTATTATATGAGTTATTTCATGCATCTGAAAAATTTTTCTTAACTTTGCATAATCAGTAATATCTTCTACATAAAGCTTATAATTATGCATTCTTCTATGGAGGCAAATGTTATTTTGCTTAAATTTTTCTGAATAGAAAGTGTCAAAATTATCGACACATATAATATTTATGTCTTCACCGTAAAATATCAACCTGTCAATCAAATTGCTTCCGATAAATCCGGCACCTCCGGTTATTAAAAAATTCTTTTTCATTTGCGTGAAAATCCTCAATTCATAGTTTTATATTGTGAGTGTAAATTAAAGGATTTCCATTATGCAGTTGACTATTTAAAGGCATAAACTATGCACTGCAAAAAAAGAGGGAACCCCCTGCATGAAAGCAACCACAAAAGTTTATGGTTCAGACGGAAAGCTAAAAACTCTTTCTGATCACTTGAGTCTTTCAGATTCCAACCCTAAATCAGATTTAATACCCAGATTATTAGGTTCTATCGGGAATTAAAGTACGCAGAGTTTTCGTTTTTTTAGTTTTTCTTCTGA